>DAORCZ010000173.1:0-11197 GCA_035345735.1 Pseudomonadota bacterium
AGCAGCGACGAGACATGGACATCGGCATACATCGTCCCGCCGGGCGGGAAGGCGGCCATGGCGCTGGCGCCGGTGCTGGTGCCGGCTGATGGGCCCTTAAACAGCGCCGTCACCACCGGGTCGATGGGAGCGTTCATCGCGTACAGGATGTAGGGACCGACCTGCGCGACCTCGTAGCTGGCGCCGTTGAGCTTGGAGAACAGCTGACTGTTTGCGGCCTGAGCGGCGCCCTGGCCGGGGGTGCCCATCGCCATCTTGTAGTCGTAGCGATCGACGGGCCAGCCCTGCAGCTTGCGCGCCCCCTGCTTGCTGTTGATCTGCAGCTCGATGCCCAAGCGCTTGTAGGCATCGTGTAGCGGCCCCTGGCCAAACATCGTCGCCGTCTTGCGGCCCAGGGCCATAAAGGCAGCCGGGTTATCGACCCGCACGATGCCGTGCGCGCGGAAGGCACGCTCGCCACCGACCGAGAACGAAAACGCCATCTCGGACTTGCGACCGATCTTCATCCACTCATCGACCAGGCCCTGAATCACCGTTCGTAGCTGCGGCTGCTCGTCGAGCATCGGGCCATAGAGGCGCATGTAGAAATCGACCAAGCGCTGCAGATCGCGGCTGTTCCACACCACGTTGACGTCGCCGGGCGGCAGGAACTGCGCCAGGTTCGGCGCGGCCAGCGGTCCGCCCTCCCCGGCCCGTGCGGCCTTGTCCTGCACCAGGGCCGAGAGCTCGACGCCGCCATCGTAGGGACGGGCCCCCACGGCGACTGCGCGTACGCTCTCTAGGCTGCTGACCAGGCCTTCGAGCATGGCCACCGTGCTGGCCGCACTCGGCGCGCCAGGCTGACGGCTGGTGGACAGGGCCAGCATCGGCATCATCGCGCGAATGCCCTGGCGCAAGACCGGCGCGTACTTGGCCATCATGGCGTCGATGTGCAGGTACAGCAGGGCGTCAAAGGGCGTATCGGCCGCCGCGATGCCGAGCAGTGCATCCTTCTGGCCGCGGGCCTGATCGAGGGCGCGCGGGTTCATGCCAATCGCCGTCAAGTCGCCCCAGCTCTCGGCCTTGAGCGAGCTGTTCATGCTGGTCAGGCGCGACGAGAGGGTGCCCTCGGCCGGGATGGGAAACAGGCCGACGATCGGCAGCGCAAACGGGCTATCGACGCGATCGGGATCCCACACGTAAAGCGACAGCGGCTTGCCGGCGCTGATCTCGCCGAGGTTCACGCCTTGGGCCTGCGCCAGGGGCCCCAGCACCGCCTCGCCGCCGAACAGGCTGATGGCGCGGCTGAGATCGCGCAGCTTCACATAGCCAAAGAGCGGCGCTTCGCTAGGGGGCGGAGCCGCCGGCATCGGCACGGCCAGAGGCTGCACCGTCGGCACCGGCAGCTTCGGCGGCTGACGGGGCCCACAGCCCAGCGCCAGCCCGGCCACCACTGAAAACAGAAGGGTCGCTGGCAGCGCCCGCCGGCCCCGAAGCGAACGCAAGCACTGAACACTGGACTTCACGAATCGCAGACAAGGAGAGAGACGGTTCATGATGGCAGCATCCTACTTTCAGTGTCGCGGCCCGAGCTACGATTTCTACACCCCGGAAAAAGCCACTCCCCGGCGCGGACTTAGGGAGTGACAGCCGGCTGAGCATCGCTGCTGGGCGACGCGGTACGGCGAGCGCGGATGAACAGCGAGTACAGCGTCGGCAGCAAGAGCAGGGTCAATAGCGTCGAGCTCGACAGCCCGCCAATGACCACGGTGGCCAGCGGACGCTGCACTTCGCTGCCCGGGGCTCCCGACAGCGCCATCGGCACGAAGCCCAGCCCAGCGACGAGCGCAGTCATGAGCACCGGCCGTAGGCGAGCCCGCGCCGCCTGCATGATGGCCTCGGCGGGCGGGAGGCCGCCGGCTTCCAGGCGATGACTGACCGAGACCAACACCAGGCCGTTGAGCACGGCGACGCCGAATAGCGCGATGAAGCCAACGCCTGCGCTGATCGAAAACGGCATACCGCGCAGCCACAGCGCCAGCACGCCCCCGACGGCGGCAAACGGCACATTGGCCAAGATGACCAGCGCCGGGGGCAACGCGCCCAACGCCAGCCACAGCAGGAACAAGATCAGCGCGATGGCGAGCGGCACAACCACGCTCAGGCGGGCTCGCGCATCCAGGTAGTGTTCGAACTGCCCGCCCCACTCGACGCGGTAGCCCGGCGGTAGCTTGACCCCGGTGGACACGCGCCCCTGAGCCTCTCGCACGACGGACAGAAGGTCGCGTCCAGCGACGTTGAATTCGACGCGCAGGTGACGCGATTGGTTCTCGCGCGCGACTTGCACTGGGCCGGGCTCGGTCACGATGTTGGCGACATCGCCAAGCGGCACGATCTGCCCGGTCGCGGCCTTCAGCGGCAGGTTGCCCAGCGGATCGAGCGTGCCTTCGAAGCTGGCATCGACCTTCACCACCAGCGGGAAGCGCCGCTCGCCTTCGAAGACTTGGCCGACCGGGACGCCAGCGGCCAGCGACTGCGTGAGCTCGCTGACTTCGTCGAGAGACAGGCCGTAGCGCGCCAGCCTGGCCCGATCGGGGTAGATGCGCAGGTAGTTGAGTCCGGCACTCGGCTCGACGCGCAAACCAGCCACGCCTGGCATCCCCTGCAGCGCGCGCTCGACCGCTTCGCCCAGCCGTTTTAGCTCGCTGAGATCGGGGCCGTACAGCGCGGCGGCGACGTCCGACTTGACGCCAGCCACTAGCTCGTTGGTGCGCATCTCGATCGGCTGCGAGATGGCGATGGCGGCGTCGGGAACGGCCTCCGCCAAGCGCGTCTCGATCTCGGCAGCGAGGCCGGCGCGGGTCAGGCCGGGTCGCCAATCCTCATGCGGCTTGAGGATGAGGTAGTTGTCGCTCTCTTCAATGCCCATGACGTCGTTGGCCAAGGCCGGCGAGCCGGCGCGAGCGACGACATGTTCGATCTCGGGGACGATCGGCGCCCGCAGCGCCCGCGCGATGCGCTGATCGATGGCCACCGACTCGGACAGCGCCACGCCCGGCAGGCGACGGGTCTCGACCAAGAGCGAGCCTTCGTCAAGCTGCGGCACGAACTCGGCCCCCAGCCGACTGCCGATGCCCAGGCCCAGCAGCAGAAGCCCCGCCAACAGCGACAGCGCGAGTCCGCGGCGACGCAGACTCAGCCCGAGCAGCGGCTCATACAGCCGCGACAGCGTGCGCAGGATCACGCCATCCTGGTGCTGTGGCCGCGGGCGCAAGAGCAAGCTGCACAGCGCCGGCACGATGGTCAGCGAGCACAGCATCGCGCCCAAAAGCGCGCATAGCACGGTGGTCGCCATCGGGTGGAACAGCTTCCCCTCGATCCCGGTCAGGCTGAGGATCGGGACATAGACCATGGCGATGATCGCCTCGCCGAACACCGTCGCAGCCCGCACCTCGGTCGCTGCCGCGGCCACCACCTCCCGGCGCTCATCGGCCGACAGCGGACTCGGACGAGCGCGCTGCGCTTCGGCCAAGCGACGCACGACGTTTTCGACGACGATGACCGCGCCATCGACGATCAGTCCGAAGTCGACCGCCCCCAGGCTCATCAGGTTCCCCGACCCGCCGAGGATCTTCAGGCACAGCAGGGCAAACAGCATCGACAGCGGGATCGTGCAAGCGACGATGAGCCCCGCCCAGACATCGCCCAGAAGGACGAGCAAGACCAAGATGACCAGCGCGGCGCCTTCGATCAGGTTGGTGGTGACGGTGCGGATGACGCGATCGACCAGCGTGCTGCGGTCGTAGAACGGCTCGACGCGCACCCCGGCGGGCAAGCTGGCCGACAGACTCTGCAGCTTGGCTTTGACCGCTTGCGTGACGGTGCGGGCGTTTTCGCCGCGCAGCATCAGCGCCACGCCGACCGCCACTTCGCCCTGCCCGTCCATGCTCGCTGCGCCGCGCCGCAGGCCCGGACCGACCCGCACCTCGCCCAGCTGAGCGACGGTGATCGGCACCCCCTGCGGGGTCGCTGCAATGACCACACTGCGCAGATCGTCCAGGCTGCGAATCAGACCAATGGCACCGATGACGTACTGCTCGCGGTTGTGCACCAGATAGCCGCCGCCGGCGTTGGCGTTGCTGCGCTCCAGCGCCGAGACGACCTGCGTCACCGACAGGCCCGCCGCCTGCAAGCGCCCGGGGTGAAGGATGATCTGAAACTCTTTCTGCTCGCCGCCGTGGCTGTTGAGTTCAACGATGCCGGGCACGGTGCGCAGCTGCGGCCCGATGTACCAGTCCAGCGTCTCGACCGCCTGCATCATCGACGGGGCGTGCACGACGAACTGGAAGATCTCGCCGAGTCCCGTGGACAGCGGGCCGATCTGCGGCTGGCCGTAGCGACGCGGAATGTTCTGCTCGGCATCGCGCATCCGTTCCGAGACCAGCTGACGCGCCAGATAGATGTCGGTGTCGTCGCTGAACACCACCGTCACCAGCGACAGACCGTACTTCGAGATCGATCGCATCTCACGCAGGTGCGGCAGGCCGGACATCGCGCGCTCGACGGGGATGGTGACGTACTGCTCCATCTCGACCGGCGACAGCGCGGGCGCCGAGGTCAGGATCTGAACCTGGACGTTGGTGACATCCGGCACCGCATCCATCGGCAGTTCCCAGGCCGCGCGCAGCCCGAAGAGGATGAACAGCAGCGTGGCGCAGATCACCAGCGCGCGCTGCCGTAGCGACGCCGAGATCAGCCAACCCAGAAGACGCATGCGCGCTTCTTTAGCAGACCGCAGGCGGCGCGGCGCGCTCAAATGCACATCGTGGCGCAAGTGGAGTCCCGCTCGACGCAGGCGGCGGCGCCGCGGCATCTCATGCTGGGGGGTAGTTGGCGGCTGACCCATGGCGGGCGGCATCCCACCCCGCCAAGCAAGGAGTCCCCGATGTCGCTGTTCCCCGGCTTTGCCAACGTCTGGTCCCCCGTCGAGCTGGCGACCCGCCTGCGCAAAAAGCCGGTGCCGGTGCGGCTGGCTGGCGAGCGGCTGGTGCTGTTTCGCGACGAGAGCGGCCGGGCCCGCGCGCTTATCGATCGCTGTCCGCACCGCGGGGTGGCGCTGTCGCTCGGTCGAATCGTCCGCGATCCCGGTGGGAAGACGTGTCTGGAGTGCCCCTTTCACGGCTGGCAGTTCGCCGGCAACGGCGCCTGCGAACATGTGCCGCTGAATCCTGACGCCAAGCGCGATCTGTTGTCGGCGACGCCGCTACCCACGCGTGAGATCGGTGGCTACATCTGGGTCTACACCGCGCCCGGCAACGAGGCCCCCGTCGAGCCCAACCTGTCCGAGATCGCGACCGATCCGGCCTTCATGCGCTCGCATCTGGTCACCGAGTGGCGCTGCCACTGGACGCGAGCGATGGAGAACATGCTCGACACGCCGCACCTGCCCTATGTCCATCGCCGCACCATCGGGGCAGGCCTACGGCGGGCCATGCGGCGCGACTCACGCATGGAGATGACCTTTACCCCCAGCCCGAGCGGCGGCACGATTCGCTCGTCGCTGGACGGCGGGTTGGACCAGGGACGGCTGGAGTTCCTCAAGCCGAACTCGATGGTGTTGCACATCCCGATCCCCGGTCGGCGCCTGCAGCTCCAAGTGCACTGCGTGCCGCTAAGCCAGAACGAGACGCGGATGATGGTCGTCACGGGTCGCGACTTCGGTCGCTATAACCCGCTGCTCCGCCTCTTTGACCAGACCAACCGCATCATCGTCGCGGAAGACCGGGCCGTCGTCGAGAGCTCTGACCCCGCCGAGGTCCCCCCGCCAGCGCAGGAACGCTCGGTGGCCAGCGACCGCCCCACCCTAGCCTTCCGTCGCTACTACTTCGACGAGCTTCGTCCATCCGGCCAGAGCCCACCGATCCAGCTACGCACCCGTCGCCAGACCGACGACGCTGGGACCGGGGGCTCAAGCGTCGCCTGACCCGCCCCAACCAGCGTCGCGACGTCTTACTCGCTACGGCTGTCCCGCGGCCGCCGGGACCGGCTCGGCAGCGACGGTTCCAGCCGGCGGCGGTGCCGTTGGCGGCGGCGTCAGGGCTGGCTTCAGCGCGGCTTTGGCGGCGACCCCAAAGAGCGAATGCGCCTCGGTCGAACCAAGGATCTCGGCCTCAAGCGCCGGGTACTCGCGAAACTTCACCTGCCGGCGCAGGCCAATCAGGGTGTCGTGCGGTAGCTTCTTCGACGCCACGTTGGCCAGCCAGTCGGGCAGGCTGCCGCCGGGGTTGGCGTGCACCTGATACTCGACCTCGGTCCCCCGCCCCTCGCGCACCGGCGTCAGCACCCAGTGACCACGCAGAAACGGCATGCGCACCACGCCCTTGACCGGCGGCCCCTTGGGATGGTCGATGGCCTCAAAGGGCAGCAGGATGCGACGTGCCGCCAGGTCGATGACGATCTCGGCGCGGTTGATCGAGTCGCGATCAGCGACGGGCCACGGCGCCTTGGTGCGGTGATAGGCAATCTGCGTGCGCCGCTCGTGATCCTCTTCGATGACGTACGAGGTCGAGCAGTCAGACATCCACTCGTGGCGATGCGGCGCGTCCTGCAGCACGGCCAGCACGCGGGCCACCGGGGCGTCGATGATGCCGCGCCCGCGGAATTCTTTGAGGTTCGATCCGGCGACGGTGCGCCGCTCGACCAGGATCTCGTCCTTGTTGCTGACCTTTTCCCACGGGCCGGTGTTGGCGGGCTCAGCAGCCAGCGCCAGCGACGAGACAAGCCCACTTAGGAGCAGGCACAGCCCGGCCAGCCGGCTCACCTGGTTTGACGTTCTTGGGTTCATGACGCGTTCTCTCCGATAAACAGCACGTGCGGGTGCAGGTAGCCGGCGTCCAGCGGCAGCACCGACGTGCGCAGTCCCAGGGAAGTCAGCAAGGCCAGCCAGTCGGCCTCGCTGCGAAAGTAAAACGAGTGTCCATGACTCAGGTGCAGGACGCGCACCGCGAGGATCTCTTGCGCCTGCCCCCAGGCGACCTTCCAGCGCGGTCGCTCGGCCATCTCTTTGATCATCAGCCGCCCGCCCGGCCGCAACCGCGCCACGGCCCGTCGCAGCAGTGCCTCCTGCGTCTCATAGGGCACCAGATACAGGACATCTACGAGGCTGATCCAGTCACACTCGGGGTATTCCGTATCCTGCGCCAGCGCCGTCACAAACTCGACGTTGTGGATGTGGTGCCGCTGCGCCACCTGCTGCGCCAGCCCGATCTTTTGGCCGTCGGGATCGCTGCCCAAAAGGCGCAGCGCTGGCCGCTCAGTGGCCAGAAAGAACGGCAGCAGGCCGTGCCCACAGCCCAGGTCTACCGCCAGCCCCGTCGCCGGGGCGTAGGGCAGCAGCGCCGGGAAGGGAAACAGCCGCCAGCGGACGTTGACGTGAAATCGCGTCCAGGCGGGTGCACGGTCGTAGAGCGCGGGGACCATGCCCCCCTTTACCACGAACGCAGCGGCGCTCGCAGCTACAGCAGATAGGCGCGCAGGTTGCGCGTCTCGACGACGTGCTGGATGTCCAGGAACAGGCGATCGGCGTCGGCGCGCAGCTCGGCATCGCGGCGGTTGATCGGTCCCCAGTGGGAGCGCCGATTGCGCAGGCCAATCGCCGCCACTTCGACGCCGAAGGCTGGGCAGCTCTTGCTCAGCTCTTGGAAGTCGCGGCCGTCGCCAGTGCCGAAGTTTTCGAGGTCGCCGGTCCGCACCGTCACGCCCTCGGCAAAGATGTCTTTGAAGCCGCTCGTCGGGCGCGCCTTGTAGTCGGGCAAAAGCGGCGGGATCAGCGTGCTGCACGAGCGAATATTCCAGCTCGTCTGAAACAGGCCGGCCTCGGCGGTGTCGGCAGTGACATTGGTGGCCGAACGATCGCGCCCCTCGCAGTAGCGCCCCGAGCTCTCGCGCATGCCCAGGCCAAGCATCAGCGCGAACAGGTGACGCAGCGTGGTGACGCCGGCCGCTTCGTTGCTCATGCGCAGGTCGCGAAACTGGGTCGCGTAGTAGGCCAGCACGTCGCTGGTGGTGACGCCGGTGTTGGCCTTGGCCATCTCGATAGCGCCGGGGTTTCTGTCCTGCAGCTTGTAAAACATGCGGCCAAAGCACAGCGCCATGCCCTTGATGTAGCCGGCCGGTGCGCGTCCGCGACTGGCCCAGCTATACGTCGCGATCGCCGACGTCGCGGCAATGCGCAGCAGGTCATCGATCGGGCTTGGTGCGTCGGTCGGCGTCAGAAACTGGTAGTAGGCATAGCCGCGCAGGCTGCCGCGCGACACCTCGTGCCACTGCCCGTTCGTCGAGGTGCCGTACCAGTCGAGGATCTCGTCCTGCACGACCTGCCCCAAGATGGCGCCGCTTGTCGAGGGCCGGTCGCGAACATTAAGAGCCGTGGCAATGACACGAAGATTGCGCGTTTCAGTCGGCATGACGGGCCTCGGAGTTAGGGGTCTGGGACGGTCGGGCTGAGCAAGCGGCGAGCGCTCGAACGAACGCTGCGATTCGATCTGATTCTAGGAGGCCGGGCTGACAGCCTGAGGGAAATCTCGCGGTGGGAAAACCCGTCGCTAATCGACGATCTGGACGTTGTGTCGGCGCAGCCAGGCATTCATGGCCAGGATCTGCTCGGGTCCGACGCGCGACACCACGGTGCCGCCGACGACGTTGCTGTCGACCACGCGACGCACCAGATCGCGATTGATCAACGGCCGAACGGGCGCCTCGGGATCGTCGAGCACGGCCCGCAGCGCCTTCGCCACAGCCTGGCCATAGGCGGGATCCTGGGTGGTCGGATACTGACTCTTCTTTCGATCGAGCACCGACTTCGGCAACAGATCAGCGGCGGCAGCGCGCAGCAGGCTCTTCTCGCGACCGTCAAACGCCTTCAGGGCAAACGGCGTGTTGAACAGATATTCCACCAGCCGGTGGTCGCAGAACGGCACCCGCACTTCCAGGCCGCTGGCCATGCTCGTGCGGTCCTTGCGGTCGAGCAGGATCTGCAGCCAGCGCGTCAGGTGCAGGTAGAACACCTCGCGCATTCGGCGCTCGTGCGCGGACTCGCCGGCCAGCTGCGGGACCTCGCGCAGGGCCTCGTCATAGCGCTGCGCGATGTAGCCCGGCAGGTCCAGGCGCTGCAGCAGATCCGCCGACCACAGCGACGGCGGCATCTGCCCCGCCTGCTGCGCCCGGTACAGCATGGCCAGCCAGGGGAAGGTCGGCGCTTCGCGCAGCGCCGGGGTATGAAACCAGAAGTAGCCGCCAAACACCTCGTCGGCGGACTCGCCCGACAGCGCCACCGTGGCCTGCGCGCGAATGGCGCGGAACAGCAGATACAGCGACGAGTCCATATCGCCAAGGAAGTTGGGAAGATCGCGCGCCGCCAGCACCGCCTCCCGCGGCGCATCGTCCGCCAGGTCGGCCGACGACAGGATGATCTCGTGATGCTGCGACCCGATGTGCTGCGACACCTCTTTGGCAAACGGCGCGTCGCGATCGGGATACATGTCCTGCGACTTGAAGTGATCGACGCTACCGACGAAGTCGATCGAAAACGTCTGCAGCGAGCGTCCCTGCCGGGCCCGCAGGTGCCGCTGCGCCAGCGCCGCCACCAGGCTGGAGTCGAGCCCGCCCGAGAGCAGCGCGCACAGCGGCACATCCGCCACCAGATGACGCCCCACGATGTCGTCCAAGAGCGCGCGCACCGTCCCAATCGTCGTCGGCAGATCGTCGGTGTGCGGCTGCGCCTGCAGCTGCCAGTAGGGCCTGACGCGAAGCCCACTGCGGCTGGCGGTCAGAACATGGCCAGGACGTAGCTCGGCCATGCCGACAAAGCCGGCCTGCCCGGGGGTCTTCACCATCGTCAGCATCTCGCAGAGCCCTTGGCGATCGATGGCTCGCCGCGCCAGCGGATTCGCCAGGATGCCCTTGGGCTCCGAAGCGAACAGCAGCCCCGACGGGGTCGGGTAGTAGTAAAGCGGCTTGACGCCCAGGCGGTCGCGCACCAGGGTCAGCTCCTGCCGCCCCTCGTCCCAGACGGCGAAGGCGTACATGCCGTTGAGGCGAGCCAGCGCGCCCTCGCCCCACTGCTGGTAGGCGTGCAGCACGACCTCGGTGTCGGTGCGCGTGGTAAAGCGGTGACCCAGCGCCTCTAGCTCGCCCCGTAGCTCGACGAAGTTGTAGACCTCGCCGGTGTAGACGATGACCAGATCAGGCGCGCCGTCCCCCCCGACCTGCATCGGCTGATGTCCGTGCGACGGGTCGAGGATGGCCAGGCGACGATGGCACAGCGCGACATGGCGCTGCAGAAACAGCCCTTCCCCGTCCGGCCCGCGTCGGGCCTGGGTATCCATCATCGCTTGAACGACCGGCCGCTCCGTCGTCAGGTCGCGTCCAAAGTCCAACCAGCCCGCGATTCCACACATTGCGTCGTCCCCCTTTGCCGTCACCCGGCCGTCGATAAGCAGCACGCTGCTGTCTTGCAAGAACAGCCGCCATGCCCGCCGGCTTTAGCATACCGTGCCCGCCTGGAGCCGATGACCATGGATACTGAAGCCCAAAGCGCAGCCGTTCCGCGGGGGCGGCGCCTGTTTGCCGTCCTAGCGGCCTTTGTATTCCCCGGCACGGGCCAGCTTGCGCTCGGGCACCTGCGACGGGGGCTGACCTGGGCGCCGCTGGTCTGGGGGGTAGGCACGCTGGGCTTTGTGGGGGCGATGGCGCTGGACCAGCCGATGCTAGTCAGCGGAGCCATGTGCGCAGCGATGCTGCTTCATCTGGCGAGCGGCTTCGATGCCCTGCGGCTGCCTGCGGCGGCGCGACTGCCCGGCTGGGGCCGAACGCTGCTCGGCGGCCTGGCGATCATGACCCTGGGCTTGGCCGGTGGTCATCTCAATCGTCGCTTCTTGATCGAGACGTTGCGCGTGCCATCGGGCTCCATGATCCCGACGCTGCAAGTCGGCGACACGGTCTTCGCACGCAAGACAGCCTTCGTGCCGGCCCGCGGCGACGTGGTGGTATTTCGCCTGCCCTCGAATCCCCTCCAGAGCTTTATCAAGCGCGTAGCGGCGGTGGGTGGCGATCGAGTACAGGTCTGTGGGGGCGAGGTGCGGCTCAACGGCGAGCCGCTGCGCCGCCAGCCCCAGGCCGAGCCTTGCGCCTACCAAGACAGTGACACCAGCGGTGATGG
>DAORCZ010000174.1:0-11169 GCA_035345735.1 Pseudomonadota bacterium
GCCAGGTAGTTCGTCACCGCCGGCTTGTACAAGTTGTAGGACTTGCACATGAGGACGATGTTCGGGTTGGGGTTGACCTTGTCGATGGCCTCAAACGCCAGGGCAATGCGGGCCGTCGTCGCCGGCAGGTTCGACAGCAGCAGGCTGCCGCTGCCGATGTTCGAGTTCATGTTGGCCTGGACCGTCAGATCGACGGTGGCCAAGGCATCGCTGGTATCGGCGTTGGCACCGGTCGCCGAGAAGATGATGAAGCGCGGGTGCTTGATGTGGATGCCCGTCGTCGGTCCAGCGAAGAGCTTGAGCGCCGTCACCAGATAGGTGCGCGAGCCCGACTGACCCAGGGTGAAGGTGATCTTCGACAGCGGGTCGCCGGTCAGCGGTTCGAGGTTGATGTAGAAGTCGCCGGTGCGCAGGGCCACCGTCGGGGTCGATTTGCTGCCGCCCCCGGCGCCGCGGGACAGCGCTTCGGCCTGCAGCCAAGCCCGAGCCCGGTCGAACTGCGGCTGGGTCAGCGCCGGCCCCTGGTGCGCCCCCTTCTGGATCAGCGGACTGATGTCGGCGTTGGTCGTCAGGAACTTGCCGCCGCTGTACGCCGTGATGGTGTCGTATTCCGCGTCGTACTTCATGAACGGCTCATAGGCGTCCTGCTTCGTGTAGTGACAGGTGCAGGAGCCCGGAGCCTCGGCGGTGCCGGCGATGTCGGGCTTGACCCGCAGATCGAACTGACCGCGCGGATCGAGCGCCGGATCCTCGACGCTGTCAGGGTCAAACGAGGCGACCGGCGGCGGCGGACAGGCGGTGAGCGTGGAAAGCGAGAGACCAGCCAAGAGCAGGCAAGAGGCCCAGGCGTGTCGGCGCCTTGAAGAATTGCGAACGAGCGACATTGCTCCCCCCCTCTCAAAAAGGATCGTGCAGACGGGCGGCTGCAGACCTAAGCCAAGCAGGTTCAAGACGGACGGCCACATGCAATATGTGGCCCGGCTTACATGATTCTGATGTTATCAGTAACGCAAAATACAATGTTGTCTGGATTTATACGTCTGCAACCACCCGATACATGGCCAGTTTTTCGACGGCGATCCAGCCTTCATACCCACGACCACACCGGCCCACAAGTTTTTTGTAATTTCGATTAATAGTTTTACACTGTTAGAAAGCCTAGGCATCGGCTACACTCAAAACGCCCGTCTCGGTCGTGGCCAGCGCAAGCGCTCCTGGGGGACACCCCAGCGCCCGTCGCTAGCGCCGGTCCCGGTGAACACGAGGGGGGCTCAAAACCGCAGCGATGCCTCCCACGAACACAAAGCAGCCGGGCGGCAGGACCGCTGACAGCGCAGCCTCCAAGGCCATGGAGCGGGCTCCGCGTCTGGGCGAGGTCCTGGCCGACAACTACCGACTGGTCCGCGAGATTGGTCGCGGCGCCATGGGTGCGGTGTATCTGGCCGAAGACCTGGCGCTGGAACGACAGGTCGCGATCAAGGTCCTGCTCCCCGAGCACGCCGTCCACCCCGGTCAGGCCGCGCTGTTCCGTCGCGAAGCGCGCCTGCTGGCCGCCGTGCGCCACGAAAACGTCGTCCATGTGCACACGCTGGGCGAGCACCGCGGCGTGCCCTACATGGTCATGGAGTACATCGTCGGCCCGACGCTGGCCTCGTACCTGGTGCAGGCGGTGCGGGTCCACGATGCCATTCCGCTGGACCTGGCGGTGAGCCTTGCGCTGCAGCTATGCCGCGCGGTGCAGGTGGTGCATGCCGCCGGCATCATCCATCGCGATATCAAGCCGGCCAACGTCATGGTGGCACCCGGACCGCGCGCCATCCTGATGGACTTCGGCCTGGCGAAGTCGACCGACTCGCGCGGGTCGGGCACGCACATCATCGGCACGCCCGACTACCTGGCGCCGGAGCAGATCCGCCAGCGCCCGCGCACCCCGGAAGAAGCCCGTCGCTGCGACGTCTACGCCCTGGGCATGAGCATCTATGAGCTCATCGCCGGCAAGCTGCCCTTCCCCAGCGGCGAAGTCGCCGACGTGCTGCGCAAGCATCAGGAAGAAGACCCGATGCCGCCATCGGTGTTTCGCCCTGATCTGCCCGAGGTCTTCGACAAGTCGATCCTCAAGGCAGTGGCGCGCGACCCCAACTCGCGCTTCCAGACCTGCGACGAATTGATGGCAGCGCTGATCGCCGCGCATCGCAAGACGCTGCGCCGCCCGCCACAGCGCGTGCTGGTGGCCGATGAAGATCCGCTGGTTCTCGATCAGCTGCGGATGTGCGTCGAAGCCGCCGCTCCCGATGCCGATGTGGTCATGGTCACCGATGGCGATCAGGTGCTGGAAGAAGCGCAGCGCCTGCCGCTGGGCCTGATCATCATGGACCTCGCCCTGCCCCGCCTAAACGGTGTCGAGGTCTGCGCCACGCTGCGCGGCAGCGAGTCCACCGGCGATGTGCCGATCGTCGTCTTGTCGCAACGCAGCACCCGCGGCGATCGCGCGCTGCTACGTCAGCTGGGCGTGCGAGCCGTGGTGCAAAAGAGCTTGGGTCTGGATGGTCTGACGTCGATCGTCCGCGCGGTGATCAGCGAACGACCGCTTTAGCGCTTACTTGCTGACCGGTGGGGTCGGCAGCCAGCGCAGGCGGGGATGACGGGCGGCCCGCGTCTCGTCCAGGCGACGGAGCGCGGTGTGGTGCGGCGCGGTCTTGACCAGCTCGGGGTTCTGCGCTGCTTCCTGCGCGATGGAAAGCAGGGCGTCGGCGAACTCGTCGAGCGTCTCTTTCGACTCGGTCTCGGTCGGCTCGATCATCAGCGCGCCGGGCACCACCAGCGGGAAGTACACCGTCGGGGGATGGTAGCCATAGTCCATCAGGCGCTTGGCGACATCCAGCGTCTGCACGCCGGTCTCTTTCTTCAGCCGCTTATCGCTGACCACCACCTCGTGCATCGAAGGACGATCCGAGCACACGGGATAGACGTCGGCGATGCGGGCCCGCAGATAGACGGCGTTTAGTACCGCCATCTCCGTCGCCTGCGTCAGTCCGGCGCCGCCCATCTCGCGGATGTAGGTGTAGGCGCGAACCATCATGCCGAAGTTGCCAAAGAAGCTGCGCATGCGGCCGATCGACTGCGGTCGATCGAACGACAGCGAGTAGGTCTCGCCGTTCTTTTCCACCGTCGGCGTGGGCAGAAACGGCACCAGACGCTCGCTAACCCCGACCGGACCTGAGCCCGGCCCGCCCCCGCCGTGCGGCGTGGTGAAGGTCTTGTGCAGGTTGAAGTGCATGCAATCGACGCCGATGTCGCCTGGCCGCACCTTGCCGAGCAGCGCGTTGAAGTTCGCGCCGTCCATGTAGACCAGGCCGCCAGCCGCATGCACGGCCGCAGTGATCTCGGCGATCTGCTCTTCAAACAGACCCAGCGTCGAGGGATTGGTGACCATCAGGCCGGCGATATCGCCCGGGTGCTGCGCGATCGCGGCGTGCACCGCCTCCGCCGACAGCAGGCCGTCGGCTCCGGTCTTGAGCGCCACCGTCTCGAACTGGTTCAGCGCCGCCGAGGCGGGGTTCGTGCCGTGCGCCGAGTCGGGGATCAGCACCTTCTTGGGATGCCGTCCCTGGCTCTGGTGATAGGCGCGCATCATCATCAGGCCACACAGCTCGCCGTGTGCCCCGGCGGCGGGCTGCAGCGTCACGCGGGCAAAGCCCGAGATCTCGCGCAGCGCCTCTTCCAGCCGATACATCAGCTCCAGCGCCCCCTGCAGGCTGGACAGCGGCTGCGCCGGATGCAGACCGGCAAAGCCCGGCATGCGCGCCACCCGCTCGTTGACCTTGGGGTTGTACTTCATGGTGCAGGAGCCGAGCGGATACATGCCGATGTCGATGGCGTAGTTCCAGCGCGACAGGCGCGTGAAGTGCCGCGTGACATCGACCTCCGAGACCTCGGGCAGACCGGGTGCCTGACGACGCGCCAGATCGCCAAAGCAGGCGGCTGGATCGACGGCCGGCACATCAAGCGGCGGCAGCGAAGCGCCCGAGCGCCCCGGCGTGCCCTGCTCAAAGATCGCGGGCTGATGATGCAGAAGATGGCGCGTGGCAATCGGCCCACGCCGCGACTCCGCCACAGCGGCAGTCTTGTCAGAAGCAGCCTGGGTCATGGGCACACCTCGTCGAGGGCGGCAGCAAGATGATCGATGTCGCTCTGGCTGTGGCGTTCGGTGACGGCGATCAGCAGCACGCGGTCAGGATCGGGCAGGCCTGGCAGGCGGAAGCCCGCTTGGTTCAGCGGCACACCCGCAAGGATTCCGCGCTCGCGCAGGCGCTCGCTGACTGCCCCAGCCTCGCCGCGAAGACGCAGCGCAAACTCGTTGAACGTCGGCCCCGACACCGCCAGGCTGCAGCCACGCAGGCTGGCGAGCCGCGACTTGGCATACTCGGCCTTCGCGAGATTCAGCCGGGCCAGCTCGGTGAAGCCACTGCGCCCGAGTAGCGATAGGTGGATGGTGAAGGCGAGCGCGATCAGGCCCTGGTTGGTGCAGATGTTCGACGTCGCTTTTTCCCGTCGAATGTGCTGCTCGCGCGTGGCCAAGGTCAGCACGTAGCCGCGACGACCGTCTTGATCGACGGTCTCGCCAATCAGGCGCCCCGGCATCTGCCGCACGAAATCGGCACGCGCCGCGAACAGCCCCACACCCGGCCCGCCCAGCGACGGAGGAATCGCCATGCCGATGCCCTCGCCGCAGACGATGTCAGCGCCCAGCTCACCGGGCGAAGCCAGCACGCCCATGGCCAGCGGCTCGGCACAGAACACGACCAACAGCGCACCGCAGGCATGGGCCCGCGCCGCGAGCTCGCGGATGTCTTCGACCACGCCCAGATAGTTCGGCGTCTGCACCACGACACAGGCAGTGGTGCTGGCCCGCGCTGCGAGAGCCGCATCCAGCGCCGCCAAATCGACTCGGCCAGTTGGCGCGAAGCCCACCGACGCCAGCTGCTCATCGAGCTTGCCCGGCTCGCAAAGGCCCGCGAGGTAGCACCCCACGGTCTCGCTGTAGTGGGGATGCAGGGCACCGCACAGCAGGGTGCCATCGCGACCGGTGACGCGACGAGCCATCAGCACGGCTTCGGCCAGCGCCGAGGCTCCGTCGTACATGCTGGCGTTGCTAATAAACGGCGGCGTAGAGCTACCGAGCGGCGGCCCAAACAGCTCAGAGACCAGCGTCTGATACTCGAAGACTGCCTGCAGCGTGCCCTGCGCCACTTCCGGCTGATAGGGCGTATAGGCGGTGTACCACTCGGAACGGCACAGCAGCATGTCGACGGCCGTCGGGATGTGGTGCGGCGTCAGGCCCGCGCCGAGAAATGACAGCGCCCCGCCCTCGCGCGGGGTAGCGCCGACGGATGGTGTGCTGCGCGAGCCGATCTCGCCCAGGTGGCGGAGCAGCGAGGCTTCATCCAGAGCCGCGATGTCGAGCGGACGACCATGTCGCAGCGCCGCCGGAATATGCGCAAACAGCGCATCAACCGAGGGCGCGCCAATGACCCGCAGCATGCGCGCGATGTCCGATTCGGTGTGAGGTATGTATCGCATAGGATCGCCATAGGCGACGGGGCACACGACACCATGGGAGTCGCGTCGCGGCCCTCGCCGGGTTAGGGAGGCAAGGATTGACCGCGCGGTCACCGGGCTGCGTCGAACGCAGGCTGGCTACCGCGGGATCGCTGGCTTAGTGCGCGCTGTCGCGGATGTACTTCTCGTACTCAGCGCTCGTCATCAGCCCCTCAATTTCCTTGGGGTTGCTGATCTCGAGCTCGACGATCCAGCCTTCGTCGTAGCAGTCTTCGTTCAGCATCTCGGGGCTGTCAGCGAGCGGGGCATTGACCTTGAGGACCGTACCCGAGATCGGCGCGTAGATATCCGAGACGGCCTTCACCGACTCCACCGACGCCAGCTGCGCCTCGCGAGCAAACTTCTCGCCCTCTTTCGGCAGGTCGATCATCGTGATGTCGCCGAGCTGTTCGACGGCATACGCGGTGATGCCCACCGTCGCGATCTTGCCGTTTACGCGCACCCACTCGTGCTCATTGGTGTAGCGGAGGTCGTTCGGGTAGTCCTTGGACATTTCTTTCTTCTCTTCTCTTGTCTATGTCTGGCTTGGTCTGGTCTGGGTTCGCTCTAAGGTCTTGCGATCTAGCTGGCGCTGCGACGGTAGAACGGCGCTTTGACGAGCTGTGCCGCGACACGCTTGCCGCGACAATCAACAAAGATCCGGCTGCCCGGCTCGCTGTGCGCGATCGGCACATAGCCGAGTCCAACGTTCTTGCCCACCGTCGGGCCCAGGCTGCCCGAGGTGACGATGCCGATGGCCTCGCCCCCGGTCTCGGTAGCGAAGATCGGATAGCCGTGACGGCCCGTGCCGCGGCCTTCCATGACGAAGGCCACCAGCTTGCGCGACAGACCGGCGGCCTTCTTGGCTTCCAGCGCGGGCCGACCGATGAAGTCGTGATCCAACTTCACCACCCAGCCCAGGCCGGCTTCGTACGGGGTCGTGGTCTGATCGATGTCGTTGCCGTAGAGCGAAAGGCAGGCTTCCAGACGCAGCGTGTCGCGCGCGCCCAAGCCGCAGGGCAGCACGCCAAAGTCGCCACCGGCCGCCAGCAGTGCATCCCAGATCCGCGCCGCCTCGCTCGGTGGACAGAACAGCTCGAAGCCGTCTTCGCCGGTGTAGCCGGTGCGCGCCGCCCACACTGGCACGCCCAAGATCTGGCCGGCCTTGAAGTGGAACGACTTCAGCGCCGAAAAGCCCGACTCGTGCGCCAGGCGATCAAGCAGCGCAGCGGCGTGCGGTCCCTGCACCGCGATGAGCGCTGTCTCATCCGACAGATCGCGCAGCGTGCAGTCCGCCCGCCCGGCCGTGTGCTCGCGAAACCAGGCGATGTCTTTGTCGATGTTGGAAGCGTTGATGACGATGACCAGGCGATCCTGGCGCTCGCGATAGACAATGCAGTCATCGACGATGCCACCGTCGGGATAGCAGACCGCGGTGTAGCGCGCCTGGCCATCGACCAGCTTGCGCACGTCGTTGGTCACCAGCCGCTCGACGGCGGCGATGGCCCCGGGTCCGACAAACTCGACCTCGCCCATGTGGCAGACGTCGAACAGACCGACGCCGGTCCGCACCGCCTTGTGCTCATCAAGGATCGACGAGTACTGCACCGGCATGGCCCAGCCGCCAAAGTCGATGATGCGGGCGGAGAGCGCGACGTGGCGATCGTAAAGAGGGGTTCTTCTGGGGGCGGGTTTTCCCGCGTCAACCTGGCTCATGTTCGGCGGGCATTAGACCGGAAAAGAGTTGAAATGTCAGCCCCTTGCAATATGTTGGCGCCTTCGCTGCGCCGCCGCTCTGGGCTGCCTCGGTTGCCGTCGGCGCTCCCCTCATTCCTTCCATTAGGAGCCGCACATGAAAACACCCTCGTCCCGCCGTATGACCCTATCCACTTTCCTTGTCCCCTCGCTGGCGCTGGGCCTCTGCCTTACGGCCGCGGCCTGCGGTGAGCCCGCTGACGAAGAAGTCACGCCGCCCGTCGCTGCCGATCAAGTCGATGGCAACGATGTGCCGCTCGCCTCGCTGGCGCACCTCAAGGCCGACTTCCCCGGCGACACCAACATCGCCTTTGAAGGCAAGGCCGACGTGGTCCTGCCGACCAGCTACGATCTGCTGTCGCTGCAGACGCCGATCCGTAACCAGTCGCGACGTGGCGTGTGCTCGATCTTCTCGACGATGGGCTTGGTCGAGTCGCTGTACAAGAAGGCTGGCCTGGCCACGCCGGACTTTTCTGAGCAGTACCTGCAGTGGTCGGTTAAAGCGCAGGTCAAGGCCTTCACCGATACCGAGGGCTCCTCGGACAACTACAACCTCAGGGCCGTGGTGACCTACGGTGTGCCGGTCGAGTCGGCCTGGCCGTACAACCCCAACCCCTGGACCACCGCCGACGATCCGGCCTGCACCGGCGAGACGCAGCCGACCAAGTGCTACACGCAGGGCGAGCCGCCGCCCGCCGCCAAGATGGCACCGAAGTACAAGCTGCCGGCTTCGCGCTGGGTGTCGACGAGCTCGATCAAGAACGTGATCTACGAGAAGCGCACCGGCGTGCTCGCCGGTCTCGACTTCTTCTATCAGGCCTGGAACCACCGTCTGTCGACGCTGCCGGTCAACTCGACGTACTTCAGCAAGGGCTACGTCCTTTACCCCAACAGCACCGACCAGACCGAGAGCCGCAAGAAGCCGGCCGGTCACTCGATCCAGCTTGTCGGCTGGGATGACAACATGGAAGTCCAGACCGTCGACAAGGACGGCAAGCTGATGGTCGACAGCAGCGGCAAGCCGGTCAAAGAGAAGGGCTTCTTCCTGTTCAAGAACAGCTGGGGGACCGATCGCTTTGGTGTGACCAACGCCAAGGGCGCCGGCTACGGCTGGATCTCGTATCGCTACATCACGTCGTTCGCGTCCTGCAACACCGCGGATGCGCCGACCCGCACCACGCCGTAAGCAAGCATCACCCCTCTCGCTGTCGCCGGCCGGGGGCGATGACAGCGGGGGGGCGGCAGTCGCGGCGCTAGGGGGGGACTTACTTGCAGGTGCTGCGGTCGAAGATCTTGCAGACGCCGCCAATGCAGGTAAACGGCGTGGCGCACAGGTTGTCGCTGGTGGCGCAGGGCTGGCCTTCCGTCGGCAGCTTGTTGCAGACGCCGAACGCCGCTGAAGACGACGTGCGGCAGTACGCATCCGGCGTGCAGATCGTCTCGCTATCAAACGAGATGCCGCAGGCTTCGTTCACGCCGACCACCGACAGCGGGTACTTCTCGCAGGTCAGCGTCGAGCCATCGCAGTACTGGATCTGATGGAAGCTGCAGTCGCCCTGGCTGTTGCAGGCCGCGCCCTGCTGCGGCGTCTGGCAGGTGCCGACCATGCAGGCCAAGGACGGGATGCAGCTTCCGGCGGCGCCGCAGGTCTCACCAGCAACCCGCAGCGGCTGGCAGACATCGCCGACGCACTGCAGCCCGTTGTCGCAGATCTTCAGCGTGGCGCAGGACTCGCCCTGCTTGGGCAGCGCGGTGCAGGTGCCGCAGGTCGAGGCGGACGTCGAGGCCACGCACTGCAGCGAGTCACACTGCCAGCGATCGCCGCAGGGTGCACCGACGGCTCGCTTGCCGGGATTTCTGCACTCGGTCGCCAGGATGCCGCTTAAGAAATCGTCGCAGGACTGCGCGGCGATCCCGCGCGAGCAAGCCAGCGCGACATTCTGATTCCAGCCGGTGTCGGGCGACTTGGTATCCAGCTGGCAGCGCTGGCTGCGCGCGCTGCGACAGGTCTCGAAGTTGGAGGCATACACCGTCGACCAGAAGTTCGAGCAGCCCACCTGCTTGGTGCAGTAGGCCGTCGCGAATTCTTCGCAGCCTTGGTTCGAGCCACAGCCCGATGCCGCCGTCGACAGAACGCCCAGACAGAACGCAAATAGTGAATAGCCGAAGCGCTGCATGCCTCCCCTCCTCCGGGCTGAGCCCATAAACATGGATGCGCCTCTCGACGATATCACGCTACGGTAGCTTTGCGGCGACCGCTGAGAGACCGCTTTCCGCCGCGACCGCAGCCACGGGGGAAGACGCGGACCTAGACGCCGACCACCCAGCCGATGCTTGACGGAAAAGGGCGGCTCGGGCGATTGTCAGCGGACGCGATGCGGCGCGCCTTCAAGACGTTCATCGGGGTGGATCTGGGCGGAGGCAAAGGCAAGACGACGGCTCTGTGCCGGCTGCGGGTTCCCGACAAGCCCAGCTCAGACGTTGAGGTCATCGTCGAAGATCAGGGGGCCGGCGCCAGCTTCTACGACGAGCAGCTGATCGACTACCTGCGCCGCTTCGCCGATACCGCCGTGCTGGCCATCGATGCACCGCTGAGCCTGCCGGTCTGTGTCCGCTGCACCCTGCCGCAGTGTCCGGGACCGGCGATCTGCGAGGTGCCCACCGTCTCGTGGTTTCGCCAGCGCGATGCGCACAAGCTTAAGGATGAACTCGCGACGGGCAGCGTCCCTGAAGGGCGCAGCCGCGGCAAGCCGCGCTACACGCCGTACACCCAGCGCGCCACCGAAGTCCTCCTGCACGAAGAGCACGGCATCACCCCGCGCGAGACCTTGGGTCAGGGCATGGGACCGCTGACCGCGCGCATGGCCTTTCTGCGCCGCGCGCTTGCCGATCGCTATCAGCTGAACCACAACCTGCTTGAGGTCTATCCCAAGGCCACGCTGACGCAGCTGTTTCCCGACGCCGCGCCGCCGCTAAGCTTGCCGCCGCTGTCGTCCAGTCAGCCAGCCTCGCCCAGCGCCGCGATCGGCAGCAGCAAAGCCCCCGCCGCACCGCACAGGAGCAGAGCCGCGGCCGGCACCACGGTGCGCTATCGCGACAGCAACGGCAATGAGGTACGCCTGCCCGACTCCTCCGACGAAGCCGGCGATGAGGACAGCGAGAGCGAAGCCCCCGGCCGCCGCCGATCGCAGGTGGCGCGACTGTACAAGCGCTCGGGCCATGCCCTGCCGATCCGCACCCGCGTTCTGGAAGAGCTTCCCGGCCTGCGCTTCGGTCCCGGCCAGTGGCGCGAGTTCACGCTGCAGAACGATCATCAGTTCGATGCGCTGATCTGTGCCTACACCGCCTACCTCTGGGCCCGACAGGGCTGGCAACTACCCGCCGATCCGGGGCAGATCTTCGCGGAGGACGGCTGGATCTGGTTCCCCCCCGCGCGGGGATGAGACCGCTATACTTCTCCTTCATGACCACACTAAGAAGGTTCTTGCTTAGCGGGGCCGTGCTGCCTTTGGCGGTGGCCCTTTCCCTACAGTGCAACTCCTCATCTACGGGTACCGATCCCAACGCCGATCTCGGCGGCAGCGGGACCGAAGATCTCAGCGATCCGAATAACGGCAACGGGGATGGCGGCGGCGGCAGCGGCGGGGATGGCGGTGGCGGGTCGCAGCAGGACCTGCTCCCTCCGACTTTGCAGCTAACCGGCGTCTCGCCCGCCCTGGGTCCCAGCACCGGCCTGCTCGGGGGCACCGCCGTGGTGCTGGATGTTAGCGGGGCCAACTTCGTGTCTGGCGCGCAGGTCTACATCGCCGGTCAGCT
>DAORCZ010000175.1:0-11141 GCA_035345735.1 Pseudomonadota bacterium
CGACGGCAGATGGCGTGCACGATCCCACCGAGATCCCCAGCCTGTTCGCGCTTCGGCCCGGCTTTGCGGTGCGCTGGAACGGGGATCTGCCGACGCTAGAGCTGCAGATTGATCGCAACCTGTCGCAGCGCTCAGCACCGCCTGCGGTCGTCGCGCTGGTTGCCGCCTATCTGCGATCGCTAGGGCCAGCCTGGGCAGCGGCCGCGCGGGGCGGCGATCTGTCTGCAGGGAAGCCCTCGTTGGCGGGAGCGGCGATCTTCGAGCGAGAGTGTGCCCGCTGCCATGCGCCACCGCTCTTTAGCCACGGCCAAGTCGTACCGCTGTCGCGTCTGGGCACCGACCCGCGACGCGTCTCGGCGGTTCTACCGAACAGCAGCCCCGGCTACAAAGTCCCGTCGCTGCTCGCGCTGTCTCGCACCGCCCCCTACCTGCACGATGGCAGTGTGCCGACGGTGCCGGCGATGCTCGACCCCCGCCGGGCGGGCGGCCACCGCTTTGGGCTCGACCTCAGCCCCAGCGAGCGCGCCGCGCTGATCGCTTTTTTGCACAAGCTCTAGCTGCGCTCGGCGGGGCGCGCGGGCCCCGGCGGGGGATTCGCCGGAGCTGGCGGCTGCGCCCCTTGACAGCGCCGCAGCCAAGGTGGGATAGCGACGGGCCATGGGCGTCTCCATCGACGATCTGCCAGAGCCACTGCGCCACGCGGTGCTGCCTGGCCCGGCGCTGCTGTTTGCCGTGCTGCTAGGTCTGCTCTTGCTGGCTGCGCTCCTTCAGCGCGTCGCGCCGCACCCGGGGCTGCGCTTGTCGGGGGGGCCGCTGGCCGGCCTGGCCCTGCTGCTGGGGCTGGCCGCGACCCCGTGGCTGCGCAGCTTGCTGTGGCTGCCGATGCTGTGGCACGGCGCGACTTGGGCGGGGCTCCTGTGCCTGCTGCCCGATCGCGGCGATGCGCTGGAGCCCAAGCTGGCTCGACATTCGACGCTGGGGAACCTGCTGCCGCGGGTCGCTGCTGGCTGGCTGCGCCAGGGCCTGCTGGCCGACGGACTGTGTGCCGTGGCCTGTGCCCTGTGCTTCTGGGGCCCGGTGGGGACCTGGTCGCGGGCGGGAGCCGGCTTTGTCGTCGATGTCCCGACGCAGAGCGAGCCAGGCTCCGTCCTCTCGCTGCCCTCGCCACAGCTCAGTTTGCAGGGGTGGGCGGGCGCGTCGGACACGGTCGCCCCGACGACGCCGACCACGCTGCGGCAGGCTCTGCAGCACAAGGTCTTCCTGGGGCTGCCGCTGGACTGGGTCTTACTGGGCCTGTTCCTCGTCGCGCTGTCGATCAAGCTGAACATGGGGCTGCGCCTGCTGCGGCACGGTCTGGGGGCCTCGCCGACAGGCGGCTTGACTCACGCCGCGGCGCGGCAGGCGCTGTGGCTGCTACCGTCGCTGTCGGGGCCTCTTCTTGCGCTGCAGCTTTGGCTTCAGCTACGGGGGCAGTGGTGATGCGGCCCGCCACGCGACGGACTCCGCCGCGAGCCACCGGACGCTTGCGACTGGGTTGCCGCTGCGGCCTGCTCTGGCTGCTCCTGGGTCTTATGGGCCTCTCGACGGCACGCGCCACCCCGCGGCTGGCCATCGAACCCAACCCGCTCATCCTGCCCGCCGTGGGGGCCGGAGAGACGCAGGCCGAGCTCACCCTGCGCAGCGTGGGCGACGAGCCGCTTGTGCTGCAGGGAGTCTCGCTGAGCCCGGCTGCGAACGGCTATCGCATCGTCGAAGGCCCACAGCCGCCCCTGCCGGGTCTGCAGCTTTCGCCAGGCGAGCATCGCACGCTGACCGTGGCGTTCTCTCCCAGCCCAGGGCGATCAGGGGGTTACGGCGCCGTGCTGGTCTATTCGAACGACCCACGAGGGCAGCGCGACCCGCGCGGACAGACCGAGCACCGCGTCCTTTCGGCGGGGCTTCGCGCGCGCGAGTCGGTGCGTCTCGTCGCGCTGTGGCTGTCACCCCTGCCACTTTTGGGGCTGGGCCTGCTGCGCTGGCGACGCCGGGCGATCCTAAGTGGGCTCGTGGGGAGTGTGCTGACCGGGGTGTCCGGGCTGCTACCCCTGGCCTGCGGCCTGTGGCTGTTCGCAGGGTTTGCCCGCGGCTACGGTGCGAGCCACGGCGACTACGGCCTGCAGTTTGTGTTTCAGCGCGGGCTATCTGACCATCTGGGGCTCGCCTATCTGTCAGGTGTCGACGGCGGATCGCTGATCTTGCTGCTTGCTTTGGGCCTGTGGGGGGCGCTGATCTTCACAATGCCCAGCCTGTCTGCACTGACGCTGCGCCGTGGCTCGCAGCCAGGAGTGGCGACGAAGCCCCCCAGTGCCGCCCTGGCGCTGGCCCTAGCCGCCGCCCTGGGGACCGTGGTTGCGCTGGACGTGCCGTCGCTGATCGCCCTGTACGCCCTGGTGCTGATCGCAGTTCTTGCCGCCCTGCCCGCCGCGCTACGACGCCCGCTGGGGACGGCCTTTTTGTTGAGCTGGCTCGTGCTCGCGGGGACATTGGCCTGGCTGTGCAGCCAGTCGCTGCCCGCCCCGCTGCCAGATGGCTTCTTCGTCGCGCACACCACCGACATCGTGAGCCTAAGCTTCCAAAACTACTTCGGTGATCTGCAGCCGCCGGCCGCCCTGCGGATGCCGGCGTGGAGCGGCTCGCGGGGCCAGATCTCCGCCTGGGCCAGCCTGGCCTACGTCCTGCTTGGGGTCGGCGCCCTGCTGCCGGTCTTTGCAATCTCAACCCTTCTGCTGCGACGGCCGCTGGCGCGGGTTGGCCGGGCGATCCTGCTCTTGCCACCGCTGGCCATCCTGGGCTTCGGTCTGCTCACACGGCTCGGGGCGGGCCTCCTGCCGCAGGCGCACGGCCGCTTGGCCGCGATCTGGGCAGTGATTGCCGTCTGCGGCCTGGCGCTGTCAGCGATCCGACGCGCCCAGCCGACCGAACAAGGGGCGAGGCTGGGCCCCTTTGCCGAGCTGGTGCCGCTGCCGATCGCCGGCGCGCTACTCGCTCTAGCGAGCGCGACTGAGACGGGGCTCCAGGCCGCCCTGCTGCTGCTCCTTGCCTTGACGCTGAGCAGCACCTGGCTGGGCCTTGTGCTCGCGGATCTCGACGAGACCACGCGGCCACACAGCGCAGTTCTCGGGGTCTCGGCCCCGGCGCTGCGGCCCGCCCTGCTGCTGGTGCTCAGTCCGCCGGGTACGCTGGCCTCGCTGGGCCATGTGCTGTGCGGACTGGCGGCGTTTGCCGCGCTGCGCGGGCTGGCGGTGCTCTATGCCGTCCTGGTGCTGACCGTTAGCTGTCGCGGCCTCCTAACTCTTCTCGCGCTGCCTCGGCAAACTGCGCAGGCGGGGCCGGCGGATCTGGCACAGCGGGTCGGTGGCGGACTGCTGGTCGCGAGCACGCTGGCCTGTTTTTGTGCTCAGCCGCTCTTCGAAGTTGGACATACTTGGGCGCAGGACTTCATCGCTCACACTCGTCATGCCAGTGCCCCCGTCGGTCCCGGTCTCCTCGCCCGTATCTTCCCAGTTGCCGAGCCCGTCCTCTGAAAAGGAGGGCGAAGACTCGCCCGCAGCGCTGTTCGCCTCTCCAGGGCAGCACGTCTTTCTGTCGCCGCACGCCGATGACGTGGCTTTTTCCTGTGCCGGTCTTCTGGCCACACCGACTGCAGTGGGGGCATCGCACCGTCAGCTAGTCACGGTGTTTCTCAGCGGGCGCGAAGCCGACCGTCGTCGTGCAGAAGACCAGACCGTCGCCAAGCTGCTGGGCTGTAACTTCCTCTGCCTGGAGCTCCCCGATGCTCCCGACCGCCCCGAGGTTCATGACGGGCTGGATCACTTCATGCCCTACGGCCCGCCGCACCTGGGGATCGCCAACGAGATCGTCCATCGCATGCTGCCTCGCCTTGCGCCGCCGCTCACGCTCTATGCACCGCTGGCGGTGGGCGGGCACATCGATCACCGCATCGTGCACGAGGCGGCTCGCGCGCTCGCCTATCACATCGGGCCGACGCTGCGCCTGATGTTCTACGAGGACTTGCCCTACGCACTCTGCGCCCATTCTCTGGCCCGTCGCCTGTCGGCCCTGGGCGATAGCAGCCCGCGCTCGACCGAGCGAGGTCGGCCGGGCGATGAACGGTCGGCCTATCGCCGCTGGCTTCTGGGCATGCCGCTCGTAGGCGACCGGCTCCCCGGGCTGCGCACTTTGGTTGCGCATCGTCTGGCTCAGGTGGCTCTGCGCGCCGACCAGCAGCCGGCCCGCGATCGTCCGGGCTTCATGCCGCGCCTGACGAGCCAGGTCTATGCCGTCTCCCCCCCGGCCGATCTGGAAACTCAGGTCATCGCTGCCTACGCCTCGCAGTGGCCGCTCTTTGCTCGCTCGGTCGAGACTCTGACACGCCAGCTTGCGAGCTACGGTCAAAAAGTCGGCGAGCAGCACGGCAGACCCCCCGGCCGCTATCAGCGCCTGTGGCAGGAGCACGGCGCGTACGGTCCGACGCCGCACCGGAGCTAGCGCAATTCCCCCCAGGTTGCCGGCTGCTGGCTGCGATCAGCGGGCTCCCCGCGTGCCGACAAACTTGACAACGGCGACGGATACCGACCTTATCGATTCATGGATAGAAGCGCAGGCCGATTCTCCGTCCGCCCCGCCGACCTTCGGCGTGCCAGGCTGCTGGGCGAGCGCTTGGGCTTGCGCCATCTCACCGCGCAGCTCCTCATCAACCGCGGCATCGTCGAAGAGCAGGAAGCTCGACGCTATCTCGACCCACGGCTCGCCGATCTGCGACCGCCCGAAGGTGCGCTGCCCATGGCCGGCTTTGGCCTGGCTGTCGAGCGCCTGAAACGCGCGGTCCTCGATCGCGAGGTCATCGGCATCTTCGGCGACTACGACGTCGATGGCGTGACCACCTGTGCCCTCCTCTCCGACTTTCTGAATCGGGCGGGGGCGACGGTCTCGCCACGGGTCGCGCATCGCGGCGAAGGCTATGGCTTTGGCAAGGGCGACGCCCACGACCTGGCTGCGGCCGGCTGTTCGCTGATTGTCACCGGCGACTGCGGCACCAGCGATCACGACACCATCCGCTACTGCCGCGATCTCGGCGTCGAAGTCATCATCGTCGATCACCATCAGGTGCCCGACCGCCCCTGCGAGGCGCTGGCGCTGCTCAATCCGCATCAGCCGGGCTGTGCCTTCCCTTTTAAGGGGCTGGCCTCGGTCGGGGTGGCGTTTTATCTCGCCGCCGCCCTGCGGACCCGCCTGCGCGCCGCCGGTTGGCCGCATCTGCCAGACGTCCGCGACTTCCTGGACCTCGTTGCCATCGGCACCATCGCCGACCTGGCGCCGCTGCTGGAAGAAAACCGCATCCTGGTCCACTCGGGCCTGCGCGAGCTTCGTCGCTGTCAGCGGCCGGGCCTGCGCGCGCTGTGCGAAATCGTCGGGCTCAACGATGGGCCTGGATCGGCCTCCGACGTCGCGTTTCGACTGGCCCCGCGACTGAACGCGCCGGGGCGACTGGGCGACGCCAGCGAGGCGCTGTATCTGCTGATCGAGACCGACCAGCGCAAAGCACGCCAGCACGCCGAGAACTGCAACGACCTCAACACCCGACGGCAAGAAGTGCAGGAAGTCGTGCTGCGCGAGGCTCGCGAGCAAGTCGAGGAGCTCTTGCGTCACAAGAACCCCGAGGTCCTGGTCACTGCCGGTCGCGGCTGGCACCCCGGTGTCGTTGGGATCGTCGCGGCCAAGCTCGTCGATTCCTATGACCGCCCCGCCGTGGTCATCGCACTCGACGAAGAGAACGGTCGGGGCTCGGCCCGCAGCACGCACGACTTTCACATGTACGCCGGCCTGGCCTCGGCTTCGTCGCTGCTCACGCGCTACGGCGGGCACGCTGCCGCTGCCGGCCTGTCGCTGCGCGTCGAGCAGCTAGAGCACCTAAGCGATGCCCTGTGTCTGGCCTATCGCCGGCAGATTGGCGGCCAGATCCCGCAGCGTGTCACCACCGCCGACGCCACCGTCACGCTCGACGAGATCGACGAGCGCCTGGCGCAGGAGGTGGCCCTGCTGGAGCCGTTCGGCATCGGTAACACCGAGCCGCTGTTCCTGACCCGCGATGCCGAGGTCGTGCGACAGAAAGTCGTCGGCTCCGGCCACCTGCAGCTGACGCTACGTACCGGGTCGACGATGCGCGATGGCATCGGCTTTGGGCTGGGCAATCGCGCCAACGACGTCGGCGTCGGCACCCGCCTGATCGTCGCCTACGTGCCCGAGATCGATCAGCACCGCGGCCTGCGCAAGGTCCGCCTGCGCCTGCGCGACCTGCATCCCCAGGCCGCCACCGTCGCTGCCAGCCCTGCTACGTAACTTTCCAGAACACGCCGCCGCGCCATGGGCAACGTACTTATCATCGACGACAACGACACCATGCGCGAAGGCCTGGCGGCTGTCGTGCGGCGCATGGGCCACAAGGTCTGTGCCTGCGAGAGCGGTAGCGAGGCCATCGCCGCCTTCAAGCGTCAGCCTGCCGACTTCGTCATGACTGACCTCAAGATGAACGGCATGGACGGGCTGGAGGTCCTGCGTCGCATCCGCGAGCTAGACGCCGACTGCCCGACGCTGATCATGACCGCCTATGGCACCGTCGAGGCTGCCGTCGAGGCGATGAAGCTCGGGGCGATGGACTTTCTGACCAAGCCGTTTTCCCCCGAGGTGGTGCGGCTGAAAGTCGAGCGCGGACTGGAGCTACGCGCCGCGCGCCGCCTCAACGAGCGCCTGGCCGGCGAAAACGAAGGCCTGCGCGGTGAAGGCGAGGCGCGCTATCGCGAGCTCATCGGCACAACCGAGGTGATGCGCCGACTGCAAGAGTCGATCACCCGCGTCGCCCGCACCGACGCCAGCGTCGCCATCCACGGCGAGTCGGGGACGGGCAAGGAGCTCGTGGCGCGCGCCATCCACAACCTCAGCAAGCGGGCGCAGGGGCCGTTTATCAAGGTCAACTGCGGGGCGCTCGCCGACTCTCTGCTGGAGTCTGAGCTGTTCGGGCACGAGCGCGGGGCGTTTACCGGCGCCATCAAGCGCCGCCTGGGACGCATCGAGCTAGCCGACGGCGGCACCCTGTTTCTTGATGAGATTGGCGAGATCTCGGCGGCCATGCAGGTGCGCCTGTTGCGCGTGCTGCAAGAAGGCACCTTCGAGCGAGTGGGAGGAGAGCAGACGCTGTCCTCCAACCTGCGCGTCATCTCCGCCACCCATCGCGACCTGCAGAAGCGGATCAGCGACGGGCTGTTTCGCGAGGATCTGTTCTATCGCCTCAACGTCGTGCCGCTGCACGTCCCGCCGCTGCGCGAGCGACGGGCCGACATCCCCGAGCTGTGTCGCCACTTCATCGCCAAACTGGCGCCGCGCACGAACCCGCAGGTGTCAGCGATCAGCGACGATGCCATCGCGATCTTGATGGCGCACCCCTTCCCCGGCAATGTGCGCGAGCTCGAAAATGTGATTGAGCAAGCGCTGGTCTTTGCCGAAGGCAGTGTGCTCTCGGCCAGTGCGCTGCCGGCCGCTCTGCGCAGCCATACCAGCAGCGACAGCGACGCGTTGACCGTACCTGGCGGGCTGTCGGGGGCCATTGCGCTGCCGGATATCCTGGATGACTTAGAAAAGCAGTTAATTTTAAAGGCCTATCGGGAAGCCAAAGGCGTCAAGACCGAGACAGCCCGTTTATTGGGCATTAAACCCAGCGCTCTATATTACAAATTAGAAAAATATAAGATTGAGTAGCGCGCCGCCCCGGGCGACAGCGACGCGACAGCGACGCGACAGCGGGACCCCAGCGAAGCCATAGGGAGGCGACACCGTGGGGTCTTGTCGTCGCTCTCAGCGAGGGAATTGGGCGGGAAATTCCCTTGCGTTGCTCGGACGGGCCAGCGGAAAATAGGTGATTGCCTCGGGCTTGCTTGCAGGCCCCAGACCGGCCCCCTACGCCCCGCGCATGCAGATCCAGTCTATCGGTCCGTACCGCGTCATCCGCCTCCTGGGCGAAGGGGGGATGGGCATGGTCTATGAGGCGATCCGCGACGACATCGGGGCGAGGGCGGCGGTCAAGGTGCTGCGGCCGGAGTTCGCGCGCAATGCCGACGCCGCCTCCCGCTTCTTCAACGAAGCGCGGGCCGCCAACATGATCCAGCACGCGGGCGTCGTCCGCATCTTCGACTATGGCCAGCTTCCGTCGGGCGAAGCCTACCTGGCGATGGAGTATCTGGAGGGCGAGTCACTGCGCGCGCGGCTGGATCGCGAAGTCCGTCTGAGCGAAGTCGACGCCATGCGCCTGGCCCGCCAGGTCGCCTCGGCGCTGGCCAGCGCGCACGCCAAAAACATCGTCCACCGCGACCTCAAGCCGGAAAACATCATGCTGGTCGCCGACGCCGAAGCCCCCGGCGGCGAGCGGGTCAAGGTGCTGGACTTCGGCATCGCCAAGCTCGACTCGATGGCCGGTGGCTCGGTGCGCACGCGGACCAACACCGTGATGGGCACGCCGACGTACATGGCACCGGAGCAGTGCCGCGGCATCAAAACCATCGGTGACCGCGCCGATGTGTACGCCTTGGGCGTGCTGTTGTTCGAGATGCTGTCTGGTCGGCCGCCTTTCATCGCCGAGGCCCCGGGCGACATGATCGGGATGCACATGTTTCAGCCACCGCCGATGCTGGACACGCGCCTTCCGCACTGCGATCCGTCGCTGAGTCGGCTGCTGCACACCATGCTGCTCAAGGACCCGGCGACGCGGCCAAGCATGAACGACGTGGCGCAGACGTTGAAGGCGCTGGGCAATCTCAGCAGCGAGGTCATGCCGATGCGCATCCTCGCGGAACAGGACGGAGGCGGGACGGGCTCGCCAAGTCAGCGACGGCCGGTTCCCGCCCCGCCGCCGAGCCAACCGCCACTGGGGGCTGCGGCGCTGATTCCCGATGCGGTGCCGCGGTCGCGCAGCGACGCCGATACAGCCCCCCGCGCCAACCTGCGCAATCCCCCGCCGGCCCCCGCATCCAGCCCACCTTTGCCAAGCCCCGCCGCCGTGCCCCCCGCGGGCGATGCCGAGAGCACGCTGCAGTCGCGCGACCCACCGACGATTCCGATGCGCAGCGCCGATCTCGTGGCGGCCTTGGGCGGCTCGGATGCAGCGGAGCGCAAAGCCGCGGCCCCACCGATGCCGTCTGCCGCCCCGGCGCCCTCTCCGAGTCACTCGGGGGCGCGTCGCGTCGCACCCGGGCGCCCGGCGCGTAGCGGAGAAGACAGCACCGAGCTCATGACGGAGGGCCGAATCCCCGCCTTGCCGCGAGTCAGCGGTGAGCTGCCGTTGCCCGATAACGTCGAGACAGCGCCAGTCATGCGCCTGAGCGAGCTACATGAGTCGCAGCAGGCCTACCTGGCGGGCCGCCGTCGTTCGCAATCGTCGCTGCTGAGCTCAGTGCTGCAGGCCGGCGGCTGGCTGGTCGATTTCCTGCAGGGCCGCAAGACCGCGGCGCGTCGCGATCGGGGCAGCCTCGATGCCAGCAGCACCCAAGAAGCTCAGCGCCGAGGAGCGCTGCTCTTTGGCGTGCTGGCGATCATCGGCCTGCTGCTGGGACTCATGATCCTGTTTGCGAAGTAGGCGCGCGGTCATAGGTCTTTTGCGCTGATCTCGCTAAGATGCCGGCCCGTCATGGCGACGCGTGCGATCTCCGACGAAGCCGCGACCACGCCGGACCCACCCGCGGGGCCGCTGTGGTCCGATCGGCAGTGGTGGTTGGCGGTCGGTCTGTGCCTCGTTACCTCGCTCTTGCGGCTGGCTTGGCCGGGCGATACCGGCTGGATCAACGACGAGCCGCTGTTCCTCAGCAAGGCGGCGGCGATGAACAGCGGCAGCCTGGCAGCGGCCCTGTCGCAGCGAGCCGGCCTGCACGGCACGGTGGGCCTGACCTATGGGCCGGTCGCGGTGTGGATCTTCGCACTGCTCTTGCGTCTTAGCTCGGACCTGATTGTCGTCGCTGCGCTGCGTACCCTGCTGTGGTCGGCGCTGACCTGCACGGCGCTTTTGTGGCTGGGGCGCTTGGTGCCTCGCCTGCGTCCGCTTTCGCTGTGCCTGGTGCTGCTGTCGCCGTATGCCTGGCTCTATTCCCGGCAGCTTTGGGACAATCCCTGGCTGATGCCGCTTGGCGGGCTATCGCTGGCCGCGTACCTGTCGTTCCACGGCCAGCCCCGTCGGGGGCCGTTTGCGCTGGCGGTCATCGGCCTGGCGCTCGCAGTGCTGATTCACCCGATGGTGATGCCGCTGGGGCTGGTCTTGCTGTGGCATGCGCTGCGCTTTCATCGCGGCTTTCTGCGCGCCGAACACCGGCTGGTGCTGGGGCTTTCGCTCCTGTGTCTGCTGCTCGCGGCGCCGTGGCTGTCGTATCTGCTGCAGGGCCTGTGGCTGCGCTTGCACGGTGCACTGCCGGTCGCCGCTGGCCCGCCGCCGCCTCCCGCTGACCTCCTCCCTCCTGAGCCTGCGGTGTCGTTCTTTACGCCGCTATTCTTTCCGTTCCTGGGCGGCGTTCAGCTGTCGGGCCTGGGTCTGCACTACTTCGTTGGCGAAGACTTCTGGGTCGGCCGAGAGCTCCTGTGGCTGCCGAGGGTCTTTAGCGCCGTCGCGCATGGCCTGCTGTGGCTGGGACTTTGCATCGCGGTGCAGCGCGTGCGGAGCGCCTGGCGGGCCGGGGCTCTTATCGGACGCGATCTGCACCTTGCGCTGATCTGCGTCCTGACGTTTGCCGTCCAGGCCGTGCTGCACATCGTGCTGCGTCGGCACACCCACCCGCACTACTACAACGGCAGCTGGATTTGCCTGGTGTACTTCGTCGCGCTCGCGCTGAGCAGCGACGCCCCCTGGCCCTGGTCAAAGCAGCTATGGCGGCCGGGGTTGCGCGGCGCGATCGGGCTGGGCCTGGCGCTTTCGCTGTCCCTGGTGACGAGTGATCTGGCGCTGCGGCTGCACGCCACGTCGGGGACCCGCGGGCTTCACTACGGCGCGACGCTGAGCAACCAGCTTGGGGTCGCACGCAGCCTGGCTCGCTACCACCCCGACTCGCCGCTCTCCGTCGAGGTGCTGAACT
>DAORCZ010000176.1:0-11084 GCA_035345735.1 Pseudomonadota bacterium
GCCGGCTGCAACCTGGCCTGCAAGTTCTGCCAGAACTGGGACATCTCGAAGTCGCGCCAGATGGATCGCCTGGCCGACCAAGCCAGCCCCGACGCCATCGCCGCCGCGGCGCTGAGCAACCAATGCAAAAGCGTTGCATTTACCTACAACGACCCGGTGATCTTCGCCGAGTACGCCATCGACGTCGCCATCGCCTGCCACGCCCAGGGCGTAAAGACCGTCGCCGTGACCGCCGGCTACATGCACGATGCGCCGCGCCGCGACTTCTATCGCCACATCGACGCCGCCAACGTCGACCTCAAGGCCTTTAGCGAGTCGTTCTATCGCGACATCACCGCTTCGCAGCTACAGCCCGTCCTCGACACCCTGCGCTATCTCGTGCACGAGACCGATGTCTGGACCGAGCTCACAACGCTGCTCATCCCCGGCCACAACGACTCCGACGACGAGCTAGCGCGGCTGTCGGACTGGGTGGCGGCGACGCTGCGCCCCGACGTGCCGCTGCACTTTTCAGCCTTCCATCCCGACTACCGCATGACCGATGTGCCAGCCACCCCGCACGCCACCCTGCGCCGCGCACGCGACATCGCGCTGCGGGCCGGTCTGCAGCACGTCTATGTCGGCAACGTCCACGACATCGATGGCGACACCACCTCCTGCCCCACCTGCCGCGAGCCGCTCATCGTCCGCGACTGGTATCAGATCCTCGACTACCGCCTCGACCCACAGGGCCGCTGCCGTCGCTGCCAAACCCCACTCGCCGGCCGCTTCGATCCCCATCGAGGCACCTTCGGCCGCCGCCGCATTCCGATTTACGTGGGGCAGTAGGGGCGGTAGCCAAGCCGGTCGGCCCTGACGAGGCGCGGAAGAGGCGGCGACGGCCAACGGCACCGTACGCTTCTCCTCCGGCGACAAAATCGTCCCACCCGTCGCCATCTGATAGATTGCCAGGATGGCTGGCGGGACAATTCTAGAGACCAATACCCTAAACCTGCGCGATCTGCTGTCCAACGGAAAGCTGTATGAGGTACCACCTTTTCAGCGTGACTACTCATGGACGGAAGAGAACTGGGAAGAGCTTTGGCTTGACTTCCTAGAACTAGAGAAGACAGATCGGCCTCACTATATGGGTACTATTGTTCTGCAATCTCAGCGACCGGATCATTTTCAGATAATTGATGGCCAACAGCGACTGGCGACGTTGAGTTTATTTGTAATTGCTGCCTTGCGATGTCTACGTGAATTGATAGGTTTGGGAGCCGACGCGGAGAGTAACCGGCGACGTGAGGCGTTACTGCGCACGGCCTTCCTTGGGGCAGAACATCCGGTTACTCTATTGACACATCCCAAACTGAGGCTCAATAGCGAGAACCATCGATTCTATGAAGGAACATTGCTGGCGCTCAAAGACCCGCTTAGCCTACGAGCATTGCCGCCGGGTGAGAGGCTATTGTTTCGAGCAATGGAGTATTTTTTTGGCAAACTCCACGAGCGTTTTGTCATTGAGAAAAAAGGAGCCGAACTTACTAGCTTCGTTTACGAGAGAGTCGCGTCCCAGTTGCTGTTCATTCAGATAAAAGTTCAAGATGAATTGTCTGCATATACTGTCTTTGAAACCCTCAACGCTAGAGGGCTAGAACTTAGCTCGGCAGATTTGCTAAAGAACTATTTCTTTTCGATGGCACATACGACAGGGCAGGGCAACCTGCGTGCCTCACAGGGTCTGTGGCAGGAAATCGCTGAGAAAATCCAGGCCAAGGAGATCCCGGAATTCTTGCGTCATTACCTGAATAGTCGTATGCCGAATGTCCGGAAAGAACGAGTCTATAAGACAATCAGGCAGGAAATTACTACGGCACAGCAGGTCTTTGAATGGCTGAATAACCTCAAAGATGCGGCAGAACTGGTCGAGGCGCTGGAGGATGCAAGCCACCCTCTCTGGGAAGAACCAGAGTTGGTTTCAGCAAGGCCTCATGTCACTCACCTGCTTCTTTATCGCGTTACGCAGTATCGTCCACTGATTTTTGCTGGATGGCGAAATCTACCTCGTTCAGAAATTCCGAATTTGCTTCGAATTTGCGATGTCATCGCTTTCAGATATGGAGTCATTTGTCAAAGAAACTCAAATCGGTTAGAGGACGTATACAACCGTGTCGCGCTTGCTCTTGAGAAGAAAGAGATCGCGAGCGTTCGAGAGGTTAGGGAACGGTTACAGCCAATCATGGTCCCTGACGACGAATTTCGTGATGCCTTTGCGAAAAGAGCCATTGTTGCAGATGGCCAACAGAAGCGGCTGGTGAGATATATTCTAACTGCAATAGAAAAACAAGCGCATGGACATGACGTAGATTTTGAGACAACCCCGGCGACGATCGAACACATATTGCCTAAGAGCCGTGAAGGGGAGTGGGAACGAAATTTCACAGAGGAACAGCATGAACGAACGGTAGACCGTTTGGGAAATTATCTGTTGTTGGAAACCAAGCTGAATAACCGCCGCGCCGGCAATGGTTCGTTTAGTGAGAAACGTTCTGTTTATAGCGAAAGTCAGTATATCGAAACTCGCGAGTTCGGTTCGGCATATGAAGATTGGACCCCGAAGGCAATCGATGCGCGGCAAGCGCAGCTAGCCAGGATTGCTACGGCGATTTGGAAATTCTGAGCAGCACCACTCCCGCCATCGGCACGGTGTCGATGGCGCCTGATTGCATATTTTCCCAGAACAGGCAGAGCCATCGCGTCGCCACTACCCCCGCACCTCTCCCATCAGCGAGGGGAAGACTTTGCTGACCTTGGCGAGGAGGTAGTCGCCGTAGGTGCCGCGGTAGGTGTGGATGTCTTGGCCGTCCCAGCGATCCGGGGCGCCGCTGGGTCGGTGGGGGTGCGGCAGCAGGGCGGCGGGAATCGGCTGCAGCGTCGAGTCCCAGCCGGGGTCGAAGAAGAAGGGCAGTGACAGGCGGCTACGGCCCGAGACGTTGCGCACGCGATGCGGCGTGCTGCGATAGCGGCCGAAGGTCATGCGCTCCAGCATGTCGCCGATGTTGCAGACGAACGATCCGGGAATCGGTGGTGCGGGCAGCCACTCGCCGTCTTTTTTGATCGCCAGACCGCCGACCTCGTCCTGATGGAGCAGGGTCAAAAGGCCATAGTCGGTGTGCTCGCCAACGCCCCAGGAATCGGGGGCTTGTGCGTCGCTGCCGGGATAGTGAAAGACGCGAAACAGAAGGGTCGGATCGGCGGTGTAGTGGGCCTGGAAATAGTCAGCCGGCAGGCCCAGGCTGAGCGACATCCCCACCATCAGGCGATGGCCCACCTGCGTCAGCGCCGCCATGTAGTCGAGCACCAGCGAGCGCAGCGCGGGCGGCTCTTTGGGGAACAGGTTCTGGCCATGCAGCGGAAAGCCGGCGCGCGGATGGCCGGGCGTAAGCTCGCTGCCAAAGTACAGGCCCTCTTTCTGATCTGGCCGGCCCGAGGTCAGCTCTTCTCCAACGGAAAAATAGCCACGCCAGGCGCGACCGCCGTGCCGCATATGCACTGCGAGTTTTTGCTCGATCGGCAGGGCGAAGAACTCGTGACACGCAGCAAGCAGGCGCTCGATCAGCGCCCCGTCCACCCCGTGCCCGATGACATAGAAAAAGCCGTGCTCGACGCAGGCGCGGCCTAGCTCGGTGGCCACCCGCCGCGTCGCGTCGTCCTCGTCAGCACCCTGCATAAGCGGTGCGATGTCGATCAGCGGGACGGACATACGACCTCCGCTGGGCCGCTGGAACAGTTGGTGTCGGCGTGCGCTGTCGTCCCTGCGATGCTGTGGTTCATCGATTCCCCCGTTGAGCGCCATTATCGCGGATTGCGGTCCCTGCTGGTGCTGTCAGGCGGTGCGACCCTGGCCCGGCCGCTGCCGGATCAGCGTGTGTCCGGGCCCGTCCTCGTCGCGTGACGCAGATCGTCGCGTGGTAGACTGCCAGGCCATCATGCGCCTTACCTGGAAGCTGGTGGCGGTCTTTGCCCTGGGCATGCTGCTCCTGTCCATCGCCTTTGACGCCCACGACATCCGCAACGACGTAGTGGCCGAGCAAGCACAGCTCAGTCGCACGCTGCTGCAGACGGCCCGCGGGGTGGGTTCAGCCGTCGAGGATCTGGAGCGCCTAGCCGGCCGCGAGGCAGTGTCCCGCTTCATCGCCGAGCGCAACGCCCATGGTCAGAGCAGCATCCGTCGCCTGTCGGCCGCCGAGCTGGGATCACGCCTGTCGCCCAATGAGCGCGAGCGCCTGGGGCGCGAAGGCGTGCTGCAGCGACTGATCGCGCCGGAAAAGAAGAGTGGCCACATGGTCATCTATCAGCTCTTACAGGGCGGCGATGTGCTTGAGGTCGCGCAGTCGCTAGAGCGCATGCATGCCCAGATCCGCGATGGCGTGACGGCGATCATCTGGCAGAGCGTGCTCCTGTTCCTGCTGGCCGCGGTGTGCGTGCTGCTCTTGGGCGCGGTGTTTGTGGCACGGCCGGTGGGGCAGCTGATCGAGTTTGCCCGTCGGGTCGGCGATGGCGATCTGTCGCAGCGCATCGCCCTGACGCGCCGCGACGAGCTGGCCGAGCTGGCCGAGACCATGAACACCATGTGTCAGCGCCTGGCCGATGCCCGCGCCCAGATCACGCGCGAGACCAACGAACGCATCCGCACCGTCGAGCAGCTGCGCCACGCCGATCGCCTAAAGACCGTCGGGCAGCTCGCAGCAGGCATCGCGCACGAGCTCGGCACGCCGCTCAATGTCGTCGGCGGTCACGCCAAGATGATCACCACCGGCGAGTCGAGCCCGCAGGAGATTCAAGAGTCGGCGCACATCATCCTCGATCAGACCGCGCACATCACGGCGGTGATTCGTCAGCTGCTCGACTTCGCGCGTCCTAATAAGCCCGTGCCCAGCGATGTCGATCTCGCCGAGCTTGCGCGCCATACCGCGCACCTTCTAGGGCACCTGGCCAGCGAGCGACGGGTCAAGCTGGTGCTGGCCGATCCGCTGCCCGCGACGCCGGTGCGCGTCGATGCAGGACAGATCCGCCAGGCGCTGACCAACCTGATCGTAAACGCGCTACAGGCCGTGTCGGTGGGCAAGTCAGTGACAGTGCAGCTACGGGTCAGCCAAGCGGTCGGCCCCGGCGGCGGCAGTCGCCGTGACTTCGCCTGCTTGGCGGTGCAGGACGAAGGCCCGGGCGTCTCGCCGGAAGATCTGCCGCGCCTATTCGATCCCTTCTTCACCACCAAGCCGGTGGGCGAGGGCAGTGGCCTGGGGCTCTCGGTTGCGCGTGGCATCGTTGAAGAAAACGGCGGCTTCATCGACGTGCAGAGCACGCAGGGTCAGGGCAGCTGCTTTTCGATCTATCTACCTCTTGCCAAACAGGGGGCCAGCGAATGAATCCCAGCCTACTTATCGTCGATGACGATCAGGCGATGTGCGAGATGCTGGTGCGCAGCCTTTCGCGTCGCGGCTTTGACTGCACCTTCCGCACCTCGGGCGAAGCGGCGCTCGAAGCACTGCAGAACACCGCGGTCGATGTCGTGGTCACCGATTTGAACATGCGCGGTCTGTCGGGCCTGCAGCTGTGCGAGCGCATCGTCGCCAATCGCCCCGATGTGCCGGTCATCGTGGTGACCGCCTTTGGCAGCTTGGATACCGCGATCGGTGCCATTCGGGTCGGCGCCTACGACTTCATCACCAAGCCCTTCGACGTCGATTTGCTGTGCATCACCCTGCAGCGCGCCGTGCAGCACCGCCGGCTGCGCGAAGAGGTCAAGCTGCTGCAGCAGCAGGTCGGGGGCAGCCGCTCCTTCGACGAATTCATCGGCAAGAGCGAGGCCATGCAAGCGGTCTACGGACTGCTCAATCAGATCGTCGATTCCGACGCCTCGGTGCTGATCACCGGCGAGAGCGGCACCGGCAAAGAGGTCGTGGCGCGGGCCCTGCATCGGCGAGGCAAGCGCAAGGGCGGGCCGTTTGTCGCCATCAACTGCGCCGCCATGCCCGAGTCGCTGCTAGAGAGCGAGCTGTTCGGCCATGCCCGCGGCGCCTTCACCGATGCGCGCAGCGAGCACGTCGGCCTGTTCGTGCAGGCCTCCGGCGGCGTGCTGTTTCTCGACGAGATTGGCGAGATGCCCGCCGGCATGCAGGTCAAGCTCTTGCGCGTGCTGGAAGAGCGTCGCGTGCGTCCCGTGGGCAGCAGCCGCGAGGTGCCCTTCGACGTCCGCGTCGTCGCCGCCACCAACCGCGATCTCGAAAGCGCGATCGCCGAAAAGACCTTCCGCGAGGATTTGTATTTCCGCATCAACGTCATCCACGTCGATCTGCCGCCTCTGCGCGCCCGCGGCGGCGATGTCCTGCTGTTGGCGCAGAGCTTCATCGAGCGCTTCGCTCGCGCCTCGGACAAGCGGATCACCGGCCTGTCGCCGCAGGCGGCCGAGAAGCTCCTGGCCTATGCCTGGCCCGGTAACGTACGCGAGCTTCACAACTGCATCGAGCGCGCCGTGGCGCTGACCCGCTTCGAGTCGCTCGCCGTCGATGATCTGCCCGAGCGCGTGCGCAACTACCGCGCCTCGCACGTGCTGGTGGCCTCTGACGATCCCAGCGAGCTCGTGCCGATGGAGGAGGTCGAGCGGCGCTACATCACCCGCGTGCTCGAAGCCACGCACGGCAATAAGACCCTGGCGGCGCGCATTCTCGGCTTCGATCGCAAGACGCTCTACAACAAGCTCACGCAGTTCAAGCTCGACGCTGGCAAGGGCAGCGCCAGCTCGTCCTCCTAGGGCATCGTCCTAGGCGGCATCGTCCTCCCGTGGGCGGGCTTCGTGGCTTCCAACCGTCGGGCGCGAACCGGTGGCGGCCGGCTCGCGATAGCTGTGCACGGTGCCGCTGGGATCGGTGACGCGAAAGCTGCCATCGGGCAGCGGTCCTTCGACGAAGGCTTGGCCGGCTGGCACCTTGCCGAAGCCTCCCGGGATGTCGAGGACATAGACCGGCTGACACAGCCCCGACAGCCGTCCCCGCAGGCTGGCGAAAAGGGCCCGTCCCTCGGCCAGCGATACCCGCAGGTGGCTGGTCCCTTCGACAAGGTCGGGATGATGCAGGTAGTACGGCTTGATGCGGTGCGCGACCAGCGTCCGCAGCAGCGACTCCAGCGCGTCGGACGTGTCGTTGACGCCGCGCAACAGCACGGTCTGACTCAGCATCGGAATCCCGGCATCGACCAGCGCGGCACAGGCCGCCGCTCCGGCCGGAGTGAACTCCGCGGCGTGGTTGGTGTGCAGGACGACATACGCCGGTTTGGGGCCGCGCAGTGCTCGGATCAGCGACGGTGTGATGCGCTCAGGGGCGACCAGCGGGACGCGGCTGTGAATGCGAATGATGCGCACGTGCGGAATGGCGCGCAGGGCCGACAAGAGCGACGCGATGCGCGAGGCCGCCAGCACCAGCGGATCGCCGCCCGTCAGGATCACCTCCCAGATCTGCGGGCGCTCGGCGATGGTGGCGATGGCCGCCGCGAGGGCCGACGGGGCGAGCGTGGCAGTCGCGGGATCACCGACCACATCGCGGCGAAAACAGAAGCGGCAGTACACCGAACACAGGTGCGTCGGCTTGAGCAGTGCCCGATCGTGATAGCGATGGATCAGGCCCGGCTGCACCGCGTGCACGGCATCGCCGATGGGATCGCTGCGCTCTTCCCCCGCGATGCGCAGCTCGCGCACATCCGGCACGAACTGGCGAGCGATGGCCTCGTCGCCCAGCTGGACCAGGCTGCGCATCGTCGGGCTGATGCCCACCGCCAGCCGTGATTCGACCTCGCGCAGAGCCGGCAGATCGGCCTCGTTCACCAGCCCCTCGGCAACCAGTTGCCCGGCGCGACTGAGGCTCGCGCCGCGCGGTGCGACCCACGACACCGGCTCGACCAGCGTCGAGATCGCGGCCGCCTCGCTCGCCCCGCAGGCTAGCGCCAGCGTGTGATCGAGGTGCAGCATCGCCCCCACGCAGGGCGGCTGGCCGGGATCGCGCAGCGTCGCCAAAAGCGCGTGATCAAGCGGCAGCGGTAAGAGTCCGCGCAGCGCCCGGATCTGGTTTTCGAGCTGCATGTTTTCGAGTTCGGTATCGGGGCTGCCCGGCTCAATGCGACCCCCGCCGCACTCGACCCCGGCATGGAAGCTGACGAAGCCGCGCGCCGGCCGATCCGCGCCGTCATCGCCGGTCGTAAACAGCGCAGCCGGCAGATCGTAGAGGTGCACGCCCAGCTCGCCCTGCGCCCGTGACCAGGGCTTCACATGGCGCTCGCTCCACGCCGCAAGGAAGGCTCGCCAGGTGGCGCGCGTCCGAGCTACCGAGGGCAGCCCCGCGGGTGCAGCCTCCAAGAGCCCGCGACTCGCCGGCCGTGAAGCCAGCTGCTGCTGCAGCTCCTCGGCGGACTCCTCGCCAGACAGGCGCAAGCCCAGCGTGTCGTCCACCAGATCCAAAAGCGGTATCGCCTGCCAGCGAGCCGGCCCTGGACGCTCGGCTGCCGCAAAGCAGGCCGCAACCAGCGCGGCGAGATCGCCCTGCATCGTCTCGATATCCCCGCCTGGGCGATACCACTCGACAAGCTGTGATTCTTCGCGGCGATCACTCGCTTCCTCGGCGGCGGCAAAGACATGGCTGATCTGAAAGATGGGGCCGCTGCCTTGGCACATGAGTCGCCGCATCGCCGGTCCCGCCCGGCCTGCGAGGTATCCCGGCGGAGCCAAGAGCGGCCGGCTTTCCCCCCCAAGCCCGCTCGGTGCCGCTCGCAGGATTGGGGTGCTGACCTCACGCAGCCCCGCCGCGCGCAGCGTACCGCGAATGCGGTCGAGCACCCGGTCCCAGACCTCGACGCGCAACGCGATGGAGAGCGCGCTCTCGTCGAGCAGATGGAGACCAGCGGGGGAGGAGTGAGCCATGGCGTGCGCATTCTGCCGTTTTTTCCCAGGCTCGACTATCGGGCGACCATCGGCCCTGGAGCGCGTCGCGGGCAGCCTGGCCCCCTGCCTTGGCCCGCGCGTCGGGCTGCGGGTTGGGCGGGGCGACGCCTCATCCCCGGCAAATCGCTGAATAATTACAAAGCAATATAAAAATATAATGAAGTATAAAATTCCATTGATTGATTAATGGTTACTTATTTACGGCAATCAGCCCCTCACCCACCTGCACCGACGCACTGCAGACCGATGGCAAGTTCGCACGAGCTGTCGCTTATACTTAGCTGGGAGCTGTCTGTGCTGCGTCGATCGCTGGGGGGCCTGTCCGCTGCTGTTCTGTGCCTGCTTGCCTGCATGCTGGGGGCGGCGGGGGATGCTGTGGCCAGCCCTCTGCCGAAGTCCGTCGCCATCATCCCCCCCGGCGAAATCGTCGAGTATGGCGGCAGCTGGGAGTATCGCTGGGGCGACTCCCCGGCTGAGCCCGGCGGTCAGTTGAGCTGGGCCCGTCCGGCGCCCCCCGACGCCCCCGCGACGAGCGAGTGGCGACCGTTTACTCCCCCCGGCATTCCTCCCGGACGTGGCGATCGCGACTTCCTGTGGCTGCGCACGCGCCTAAGTGGGCCGCAGATCAGCGATACCTCTTCGCCCCCGGCGCTGTTTCTGCTGGTCGTCGATCAGCTGATCGAGGCCTATCTCGATGGCAAGCGCGTCTATCAGTTCGGCATTCTCGATGGGGAAGGCCCGCTGGTGCGGCGCTTTGCCGGGTATCGACCGCACTTCATTCCGCTCGATGCCAAGTACCAGGGCAAGACCCTCACGCTGCGCATCTATTCCGATCACGTCAACATCGGGGTGTTTGGCGATCCGCTGCTCGGCAGTCAGCTGGCCCTGACCGAAGCCATGGTGCGTCGCGGACAGAGCAAGTTCGTCACTGGCGCGATCCTCATCGTCGTCGGGCTGGCGGCCTGGGGCCTGTGGCTGGCGCAGCGTCGCGTGGGCACGACGCTGTACTACGCCGGCTTCACCACAAGCTGCGGCATCTGGTGCCTATGCCAAGCGCAGAGCCGCATCCTGTTTATCAATGCGCCGCTCCTCTGGGTGCATCTGGAGATGTGGTCGCTGTACCTGCTCGCGCCCTTCCTGCTCGGCTACCTGATGACGTTTGTCGGCGAGGGTCCGTTTCGGATCCACGTGCGGATGATGCAGCTCTTCTGGGCCTACTTCATCGGGGCGGCGCTGCTTGTGGGAGTCCTCGGGGTGCCGCTGATGTCGACGTGGCTGCCCTTTGCGCTGCTTCTCATGTCGGCGTCGCTTTACATCACCGGCATGACCATCCTGTCGGCGATCAACGGCAACATCGAAGCGCGCATCTACATCGCCGGCCAGTGCGTCGCCGTGCTGACATTCCTTTACGACACCCTCAGCTCGCTCGGCCTGCTGCCGCGGCACGACGTCACCAACAGCCACATCGGCATCAGCGTCTTTGTGATGTCGCTGGGCGTGATCGCGGCGCGTCGCTTCATCCTGCTGTCGCGCGAGCACCGCGCAAACGCCCTTTCGCTGCAAGAGAAGGTGCAGGAGCTGCAGAAGAAGAGCACCGAGATGCGCGCGCTCAACGACGAGCTGATGCGTCAGATCGATCAGCGCTCGCGTCGCTTGCTCAACGCCATGCTCGCCCGCATCGATGACGACTCCGGCGATCCCACCGTGGGGATGGCAACGATAGGCGTCGGCAGCCTGCTCTCCGATGCTTACCGCGTGGTGCGCGCCATCGGCTCGGGCGGCTTCGGCACCGTTTATGAAGTCGAGCGCTTGGCCGATAACCAGCACCTCGCCGCCAAGGTCGTCTCCAGCGATGCCAACCGCGATGCCCTGCTGCGCTTCGGCCGCGAGGCCCAGCTGCTATCCCGCTTGCACCACGAAAACCTGGTCAGCATCTACGACATCGACGTCACCGAAGGCGGCCGCCTCTTCATCATCATGGAACTCGTCGAGGGCCTAACCCTCCGTCAGCTCCGCCAGCGCTACGGCGACCTGCGCTGGGTCCTACCGGTCCTACAGCAAATCGCCGCCGGCCTCGCCGCCATTCACGAGCGCGGCATCGTGCATCGCGACC
>DAORCZ010000177.1:0-11079 GCA_035345735.1 Pseudomonadota bacterium
TCCTGATTGACGTCGGAATAGCGCGCCGTGACCAGCGGATGCGACGGGCCGATGAACTGCATGAAGTGGGGATTTTGCGACTGCTCGTGGTGCCACTGCTCTTTCTGCATGCGGTCGGCGATCTGTTCGTGCGACTCGCGATTGGCAAGGCCGGTGAGCAGGGCGACGAAGCAGTCCAGCCCTTCCGAGTCGCTGACCTTGCCCGTCGCGGTGTCGGTGCGGAAGTAGGTCGAGTCCCACGAGGAATAGATGTCGGCGTCGGGGAACATCTTGCCGATGGCGAAGCGCGTGGTCAGGCCGGCGCACTGGCTGTTCAGCATCAGCTTGTAGCCGCTCTGGCGAACCTCGATGGTGCTGGCCTGCATGTCGAAGGCGCCAAGCTGCGCGTGCCGGTTGATCAAGACGCCGACGAAATCGGCGGATCCCATCTCTAGATTTTCGTCGCTGGGCGAGGCCGAGCGGCTGTAGATCAGGATGGGCTGGCCGGTCGGGTTCTTGAACGGTGCCTGCAGTACGCGATAGCGCGAGGCTGGCAGAGGCAGCGACGGGGCAGGGCTCTCGGCGGCGACTTCTTTGAAGTTGTAGCGGCGCAGGAGAACGTCGCACTCACCCTCGTGAAAATCCCAGGCCGAGCACATCGCGAAGCGCCAGACGTGATCCAGTTGCGCATACGGCGGTGCCTGCCGGATCAGGCCCTTGAGCAGCGCGGTGGCCCGCTCGCGAGCCGCTGGGGTCAGCGCTGGACCGCGCATCTGCAGAAGCTGGATCGCGTGGGCGCGCAGGGCCGCACGGGCGTTGGGGTGATTCGCTTCCTGTTCGATGAGGGCAAAGATCGCCTCGGTCGCTGCTGCCGCCACCTGGGCATAACCGGGATCGCGACGCAGCGTGGCGACGATGTGCGAAAGCACGGTCAAGCCCGCCGAGCGAAGCTGCGCCGCGGCCAAGGCATCGCGACCCGAAAGCGGGCCGGTGACAGCGCCGTCGGCCAGCGCCCCCGCGACCTGCTGCAGCAACGCCTGGGCCTGCGTCGCAGTCAGACGCTCGCTGCGCAGGGCCTGCTCGGGATGGAAAGCGCTCGGCGGAAACAGCCGCTCAAAGGTGCTGGTGCGCCGCGTCGAGATCCAGCGCGCGGCCGTGATCAGCACCGCTGCCGCTGCCCCACCCGTGGGGGCCGGTCCGCTGGCTTGTTCGGCCAGGGTTCCCTCGGGCAGCAGAAACAGCGGGGCGGTACCGGGGCGACCATCTTGCAGGTCAAGCGCCACGGCGGCAGGTGTGCTGGGGGCCGAAACCGGCGGGGCGTCGTCGGAGCTGACGTCATCCGGCTCGGCTCCCGCCGCCTGATCGCTTTTTACCGAGGCACAGCTCTTCAGACGCCGACGCACCGGCGTACGCTCGGGGAACGCAACGATCAGCGACTTGCCACAGAGCGCCTTGAGCCCCTCCACCTGCTCAGGGCTGAGGCGGTCTTCCAGCACGACGTAGAAGTCGCGCTCTCCAACCAGCAGCAGGTGGGTGCCCGGCAGGTGCTGGTGCGCCGCGAAGGTGTCGGCAGCATCGGCACCGCTGTCGATCAAGACAGCCGAGAGCTCGGCGATGCCGAAGCTTGGGGGAAAGCGCAAGGCCAGGGTCGTCTGCGGCATAGCGTCTCCTGCCGGCCAGCGAGAAGCCCAGCAGACCGGCGGCGTCGGCCGCGCGCACCAGATTCGGCGGCTGCGGCGGGTTACAGAAACATAAAGAAGCGCTCGGGGATGTCGTCGAACGACAGGGGGCCACTGCAGCCGGCGCAGGAAAACGCCGGAGCCCGTCGCTGCAAGACACCAGCGGCATCGTACATGTCACGCCTGACATCGATCAGGCGCTCCTCGTCTAGGCCGCAGCGTGAGCACAGATAGGGAGCAAAAAACGACACGACCTCAGTGTGATCTAGCAGGTTGCTAATGGCGTTGGCCTGCTGCACGAACTGAATCGGGCACTCGTAGAGGCGGATCTTCGACACGCCGGTCAGCCGACGGATCAGATCGATCCAGGTCTGGATGCTGTCCGAGCTGATGCGGCGAAACTCGCGCATGTGGAAGTGGACCTCGCCGCGAAGCTGCGTAAGCGGCGCCAGGTCGACCTCGGCGTTGAGCAGGCCGGACAGGTAAATCAGGGTTTTTTCGCCGCTGCGCACCATCCGCCAGCGGAAGCTGCGTCCGCCCGAGAGCTGCAAGAAGTAGTCGCGCAGGGCGTGGCGGCTCTCTTCCGAGACGCCTTCAAAGCGCAGGGCGCAGGCGTGATCGGGTGCATAGGTCTGGTTGTCGCAGCGCACAACGCGGCCCGACAGCGTGATCTCGCCCGGCCGACCCGGCACCGAGATGCGCAAGGGCAGACGATCCCCAAACGGTAGGGCGCGCGTGGTTCGCAGCAGCATGCCGTCGGGGCTGAGGTCGATACTGGTGCCCAGGTAGTTGTCGCCGGTCCCGCCCAGAAAGACGTGCGCGCGTACCGGGTAGCGCTCGTGCTCGCGGGCGGCAAAGCCCAGAAAGCGGGCCAGCGCCGTGTAAAGCGCCGGGGCTTGCTGCGGCCACTCGACCACCTCATCGAAGAGCCCTGAGGCCCCCGCCGGGGCGGTCGCCCCATTGACCAGGATGAGGATCAGCGGCGGTGCGGCAGCGCGGCGAGTCGAGCGCACGGCCTGACTGATGCTGGCAGCGTTCTGGTCCCCGAGCTGCGAACCGACCAGGCAGATATCGGCACCACGCGCCAGGCGCTCAAGCAGCTCGGGCAGCGTGCGCACCGCCTGGACGCGCAGATCCTTGCGATGCAGCAGGCCCTGCTGGAGATCATGCGGCAGCTCCGGCGAAAAAGCGGCGACGATGGTCTTCACGGCCCGATTCTAACATTATCCGCCTGCCATCCAGGGAGATGGTAAGCGCGCATTCTTGCCCCTCGCGCCCCCTCCCCACTGCCGCAGCCCGCCCCCCTCGCGAGCGAGCCGGGCGGGACAGAGCTGTTCGGGACAGAGCTTACTTTCCGGGGGACCGGGTTGGCAGGTCACCGAAGCGTCGCACTTTGTTGGGACCGGCCTTTTTGCCGTCGCTGCGCCCGGCAGGTTTCTTGCCCGTCGGCGTCGGCTCAACGGCGTTGCCGGGCGGGGACTGCGTCGGTGAGACGGGCTGGACGGCGGCGGCATCGGGGGCAGCGGTCGAGGGGCCGGCCGGGATGTGGCCCGCGGTGCCAGCGCCCGTCGTGGAAAGCGGGGCGGTCGTCGCACCGGCCTGTGGCCTGGGGGGAGGCGGCGCCTGACTGTGCAGCCAGATCCAGCCTCCAGCCAGCAGGGCCAGACCGCCGCCGACCGCAGCCATGATCACGATGCGCGTGCGCTGGCTCGCCTGCCCGCTCTGAAACTGGCGAATCGGCATCGTCGCGCCCGACAGCCGCAGCCGTCCGTTCCCCTGCCCTTGAAGCTCGTTCACCAGGAGATCGATCTGATCGACGATCTGCGCCATGCTCGGGCGCTCGCTGGCTTCTTTGGCGAGTGCTCGACGCACGAGCGCCTGCAGGTCGGCCGGGACGTGGGCCGGCAGCGGGGGCGGTTCTTTGATCAAGTGCTGGCGCAGGATGCCGCCCGTGCTGTCCGAGACAAACGGGGCTTCACCCGCCAAGAGCTCGAACAGAATCACCCCGAAAGCGTAGACGTCGATGCGGTCGGTGGGGGCGCTCTGCCCTTCGATCTGCTCCGGCGCCATGTACGTCGGCGTGCCCAGCGAGACACCGGTCGTTGTATTGCGCGTCCCGCCTTCGGCCTGGTCTAGCTTGGCGATGCCAAAGTCCAGGATCTTGGCCCGCTCTCCCGACGGCGTATCGGGATCTTTGACCAGCATAATATTGTCGGGCTTGAGGTCGCGATGGACGATGCTGCGGTTGTGGACCGCGGCCAGGCCCGAGGCGACTTGGCGGGCGATCTGCAGCACCTCGATGACGCCCATGCCGGACGGTCGGCCCGTTGCTGGGTCGCGATTCTTGTCACGCACGCGCTCGAAGCGATGCCACAGCGACTCGCCTTCGAGAAACTCCATGATGATGCACAGCGCGCCCTCGGCGGTGCGGGTGTAGTCGTAGACTTTCACCAGCCCGGGGTGGCCGACCATGCTGACCAGCCGCGCCTCGTCGATAAAGCGCTGGACGAACTTGGCCTCTTTCGACAGGTGCGGGTGCAGGATCTTGATCGCAGCCCGCTGCCCGATTTCGCTGTGCACCGCCTCGAAGACCGCGCCCATGCCGCCTTCGCCGAGCTTGCGCAGCACCCGATACTTGCCGATGTGGCTGCCGACGATGCTGCTGGGGGTTGTGAACTCAGGGTCCGATCGTGGCGACACCGTATCGCTAGCCGGCGTCTTGCGCCGTCGGCGATCCCCTTCGGGCGTCCGTCGCCTGGAGGCCATCGGAAGGCCACTCTCTTCTGCCGCCACAGACTCTGGTGTTGTCATTGCGCTTTGTGCCCGTTGGGCGAATCAGCTGACCCGATTGCCTAATTGGACGCCCGTCGCCCGTCCGTCGCCCGTCCGTCGCCCATCGACGCGCGACACCACGCACCCTGCTCCCCCGCAGCCTCGTACCCTCGCAACCCACGAAGCCATCAAAAGGCCGTCCATAATTGTATCCGGGTTGGCCAAGTCGCTGTAGTACAATCACGAGCGGACTCTGCTTTCCGCGTACTTATGAGTGCTCCCATCAAGAGCAACTTCGTCGGGACCCTGATCGGACGCTATCGCGTAACCCGAGCCATCGGTCACGGCGGTATCGGCGCCGTCTATGAAGCGGTGCAGGATGCGATCGGCTATCGCGCCGCGGTCAAAATCCTGGGCGCGCAGCTGGCGACCGATCCCCGCCAGAAGCAGTATGTCGATCGCTTCCTCGACGAAGCCCGTGCCGTCAACCTGATCAACCACCCCGGCGTGGTGCGAGTCTTTGACTTCGGCGAGACCGACGATCACATCGTCTACATCTTGATGGAGCTGCTGGAAGGGCAGACCCTGTCCAGCCGACTCGCCGACGGACAGCAGGGCAAGAGTAAGCGCATGTCGGTGCTGCAGGTCATGCGCCTGGTGCGCCAGACCGCCGCCGCGATGGCGCAGGCGCACGAAAAAGCGGTCATCCACCGCGACCTCAAGCCCGAGAACATCATCCTCGTCTCCGACAGCGACGTGCCGGGGGGCGAGCGGGTCAAGATTCTCGACTTTGGCCTCGCCCGTTTTCTCGACTCGCCCGAGCGGCGCACCACGGCCGGCGTGGCCCTCGGCACGCCGATGTACATGTCGCCCGAGCAGTGCTACGGCGGCGATCTCGACGGCAAGAGCGATGTCTATTCGCTGGGTGCCATCGCCTTCGAGATGCTGTGTGGCCAGCCGCCGTTTACCGATCCCAAGCCAGCGCGCCTGATGACCAAGCACGTCAACGAGGCGCCACCGCAGCTCAAGTCGCTTAATCCGGCGCTGCCGAACGAGGTCACCGAGCTTGTCCATCAGCTTCTGGCGAAGCAGGCGGCGCAGCGGCCGGACATGCGATCGCTGGTGGCGCGCATCGATCAGCTGGAGCAGGCGGGCAAGCTGCCAAGTGGTGAACTTGCCGCGGCGGCCAAGCCTGCCCCTGGCGGAGCCAATGAGGCGTTTGCGCCGACCTTGGCCGTCGATTCGCTGAAGAAAAAAGCTGGCAAAGAAGAAGCCAACCTTTTCCGCACCCTGCTCGCGCAGCGACCCAAGGTGCCGTGGCTGGTTGCTCCCCTGGCGATCGGAGTCCTGCTTGGGGTTGCGCTGGGAGCCCTGGCCCTGGGGCGGCGCACGCCCCCGCCGCCTGACTGTCCGCCGGCCGTCGTCGCGCCCAACCCCAGCAAGCCGACCCCGCCGGATCCCGCCGGGACCGGGGCCGATCAGAACAAGCCCAAGGCTGACCCCGCGACCGACGCCGACAGCCCGCCCAAGAAAGCCAACGATCCCGCGGCCGGCTCGCCCAAAGGCAAGGGCAAGCCCAAGGGCAAGCCGATCAAGAAGGCGAAGTAAGCGCGCGGTCTACGGATCGCTGCGCCATGCGGATTCGTCGCCTTGTTGACGCCTTGTTGGTAGGGTAAGGAGGATGGCTCTCTGGCGAGGCGCAGCAGCGGCACTCCGGGGTCTCCAGCTGCCGCGTAGGCGCTGGGGGCTGGCGGCCGTAGTCTCGCTGGGGCTGCATCTCATCGGCGGACCGGCGCTAATTTCCCGCATCCTGCATCCGCCGGAGCGCGAGCTGGACGTGACCTACGTCGCGCTGGCCGATGATCAAGAGGGCAAAGCCAGCGAGTCCGAGACGACAAGCCCGCCGCCAACCGAAGACCCCGAGCAGCCGCCCGAGCCGGATCGTCGCAAGCCCGCCGAAAAGAAGCCGGAAAAGAAGCCCGACCCCGTCGAAAAGAAGCCGTTTGAAGTCGTGCCCTTGCCCAACCTGCCCTTGGTCGACCAGGACCAGTTCCCCGACGAGCAGGACAACCCCGAGGCGCGCTTCATGGCCCAGAATAACCACCGCGCCGCCGAAGACGTGCAGGCCAAGGATCGCACGCTCGACAAGGCTGCGCCGCCGCCGCCTGAAGAGCCCACGCCGCAGAATCCCGCTCTGCCACCCGCTCCACCGGCTGCGCAGGCGCTGGCGGCGGCTCCTCCACCGGCTGCGCAGCAGCCTCAGCCAGCCTCGGGCCAGGCGGGGGCGCCGCTGGCCATGCGCGGGGCTCCCGGCGAGCTGCAGGGCGAGGCGCTGCCGCAAGAGCAGGGGGGCACCACCGTCGTTGCGGGCACGCAGTCCAGCCCAGCCGGTCGCGCCGGCGGGCCACAGACCGGCCCCAGCCAGCTGGCCCTGAAGAACTCGCAGTACGACCAGATCGTCGGTCAGGAAGTCGCTGAGAACGAGCGCCGTCTGGGGGCGCTGGCCGAGCGACCGCGCGTCCCCAATCGCTGGGATCGGCTGCTGGAAAAGCAGAACATGATCCGCGGCGCGCTTGAGAACTTCCTGCCCCACGTACGCGTCGGCAACCAGAGCGAGCTAGGCACCCGCAAGCACCCCTTCGCCGCGTTCATCGCCACCATGCACCGGCAGATCCACCGCTACTGGGGCGATGGCTTTCTGGCTGATCTCGACCGCAAGACCGGGCGCGATGCCTACCCCGACTCGCTGGAGTCCTCGATCGAGATCGTGGTGCGCAACGACGGGGTGCTTGACGGCATGACCATCGCCCGTCCGTCCGGTTCGCTGCCGTTTGATACCGCGGCCCTGGATGCCGTGAGCAGCGCGGCGCCGTTTCCCACGCCGCCCGACGCCATCAAGAGCCGCGACGGCAAGGTCTACCTGACCTGGCACTTTCACCGCGACGAGCGGCAGTGCCATCCCAACTATGTCGATATGCACATCCTGACCACGCCGCCCAAGGCCACGCCGTCGCCGGGGAAGGTGCCGCTGTCGCCCGAAAAGCCGACCGAGCCCGGGCGCTTGCGCTTAGCGGGAGGGGCCGGTCCCGGATCGACGACGAGCAGCCCAGGCAAGGGTGACGCGGGCAGCCACGGCGCGACGCGAGCACCAGAGACCAGTCCCCCCCCTGCCAGCCCCGCCCGCACCACCGTGCCCCCCGAAGCGCGGCGCGCGGCCGAGCGCTGGGTGGAGGCGTTTCAGAAGGGTGATGTCGGCTGGCTGATCGGCGTAAGCGGCCTGCCCTTTACGGCGGGCGGCAAGACCATCGCCGACGATGGACCCACGCTGCGCGCCTTCTATCGCGAGCTCCTGGCCGAGGGGGCTGGGGCAAATCAGGGCTTGAAGCTGTACACCCCGGCCGAGATCCGCGGCCGACTCGGTCGCTTGCCAGCTGGGGCTGACGAGCCGGACATGGCGTTTGCCTATGTCGATCTGGCCGGCGATGACCTCGTCCTGCTCTTAGCCCCGAGCGAGCGCGGCTGGAGCGTGGTCGGCGTAAACCGCCAATAGCTCTGCGCGCTTCAAACCGCCGGCCACAGCGACGAGTCCTCCGTGGTAATTTGAAGCCATGGAACCCGCCGCCAGCGCGGGTGTCTACGCTGCATGAGCCAGATGGAACGCCGACAACCAGCCTTGATGTGGTGGGGCCCGCTTGCCCTGGGGGTGTCCGTTGCGCTGGCTGTTCCGCCGGCAAATGGGGCTCTGCCGCTGCGTCCACGCGGTGTGGCGGGCAATACCCAGCCGGCCACCAGCGCGCCCAGCTATCAGTCGCTGCCGCCGCCACCTGTGCCACCGCCGCCGCCGTTTACCATCGCACCGCCGCCACCACCGCAGGTGCCGCCGTCCGATGCCTACAGCAGCAGCAACTACAGCCTCAGCCGCGAGGTGATTCGTCGCGTGGTCTGGGTGCACATCAACCAGGTCAAGTACTGCTACCAGCAGGCGCTGAGCAAGCAGCCGCTTCTGGCCGGGCGTCTGACCGCGGTGTTCCAGCTTGATCCCGGCGGGCATGTGCAGAGCCTGCTCTTGCGCGACAGCGAGCTGCCGCCGCTGTTGCTGCCGGGACCTGGGTCGTCTCCGCCGGTGGTGGCGCGGGCGCAGCCGTTGTCGCAGGCCCCGGCGCTGCTGGGCTGCATCGCCGACACCATGCGGGTCTGGGAATTTCCCCCGACGCCGTTTTACGCCGGCATGACTGAGATCACCTATCCCTTTGTCCTCAAGCCGCGCATCCCTGATCCGCCGCCCGGGATTCAGGTCTCCGACGACGAGCTGGCCGCAATCGGCATCCAGCGCGACCCCGAGCCGCCGTCCGTCGACATCCTGTTCTGACCTCTATTTTCGCCCGCGCGTTCTGTGTATGCTGCCGGCAGCGTGCTCCTCGAGATCAACCCGCATCACCCTGAGCCGCGCAAGATCCAGCGCGCCGTCGCGGCGCTGGAGAGCGGTGAGCTCATCGCCTATCCCACGGACACCGTGTACGGCCTGGGCTGCGACCTGCTGAATAAGGCCGCGGTAGAGCGACTTTACGACGCCAAGCGCATGCCCAAAGAGCAGCCGCTGGCGCTGATCTGCGTCGATCTCAGCGACATCGCGCGCTACGTCATCCTCGACAACAGCGCCTATCGCCTGCTGCGACGGATCCTGCCCGGGCCGTATACCTGCATCCTGCCCGCGACGCGCGAGGTGCCCAAGATCATCTCGCCCAAGCGCACGCAGGTCGGCATTCGCGTGCCCGATCATCCGGTGCCGCGCGCGATTGCGCAGGCCCTCGGGCGACCGCTGATCTCGACGACGGCCTCGCTGCATGGCGAGCCGCCGCTGCAGTGGCCGCAGGACATCGCCACCACCTTTCGCACCGTCTCGCTGGTGCTCGATGGCGGGCCCCTGGGCATCGAGCCGACGACGGTGCTGGACATGACGCAGGACCCGCCGGTCGTGGTACGGCAGGGCGCCGGCGACACGCACACCATCGTCTGACGCGGCGCGACGGCAGCGAACAAGGCTATCGACGAAAACTATGGCAAACGACACGACGCTCATCGTGAACCCCATGGCTCGGGGCGGCTGGCTCAAGAAGAAGTGGCCAGTCATCGAGCCGATCCTGCAGCGGACGCTTGGCCCCTTGGACATCGTGTTTACGCGCCAGGTTGGCGACGGGCGACCGCTGGCCAAAAAGGCGCTGGAGAGCGGGGCCAAGCTGGTCCTGGCGATGGGCGGTGACGGCACCGCGTCGGAAGTCGCCTCCGGCCTGCTGGAGTATCAAGACGCGACCTCAGGTGGCGAGCCGATTGCCAGCTTCGGCATCATCCCGGCGGGCACCGGCGGTGATCTCGGACGCACGCTGGGCACGCCGCGCGACATCGAAGCCGCGGCGCAGGCCATCGCACGCTCACCGGGACGGCTGATCGACGCGGGCCGCATCGACTACATCCGCCACAACGGCGAGCCGGCCCACGGCTACTTCATCAACGCGGCCGGCGCCGGCGTGGGTGGGCTGGTCGACATGTATGCCGCCGAGTCGAGCCGGCTATTCGGGGGTCGCGCCGCCTACTTCTGGGCCTCGCTGCGCGGCACGCTGAACTACAAGAACGCCGCCCTGCGCGTCTTCCTCGACGACGAGCCGGCTCGCGAGCTGCGCGCCTATCTGGTGGCGGTCGGCAACGGCGGCTACTTCGGCGCCGGCATGCACTTCGCGCCCGAGGCGCGCATCGACGATGGTCTCTTGGACGTGCTCTTCGTCGGCGATCTCAGCTTCGTCGAGAAGGTCAACCTGAGTCGCTACATCTACAGCGGCACGCACATCAGCCTGCCGAAGATGGACTACCACAAGGCGCGCCGCATTCGCATCGAGCTGGGCGAGTCAACCGGCACCGCCGCACCGCCTCCCGTGCTGCTGGATATCGACGGGGAAGCCCCCGGTCGGCTGCCCGCCACCTTGTCGGTTTTGCCGCAGGCGATTCGGCTGCGCGGCTAGACGACGACTCGCGTATCCTGCTTACAAACCGCAAAGGAGCCTCTGATGCCCAGCGATACGCTCACCTCGCGCAAGATTGCGACGTCGCGCCTGACCATGCATGTGCTGTCGGGTGGCAGCCAACCTGGCGATCGGCCCGTGCTGTTCGTGCATGGCAACGTGTCGAGCGGCGTGTTTTTCCGCGATGACCTGACCCGCCTACCGCCCGGCTTCTGTGGCCTGGCCCCGGATCTGCGCGGGTACGGTCAGACCGAGCCAAAGGCGCTGGACGTAGCGCGCGGCGTGCGCGACTTCAGCGACGATCTGCACAGCCTGGTGGTCGAGCTGGGGTTGGACCGCGGGCCGGGTCTGGTGCTGCTGGGCTGGTCGGTGGGCGGCGCGGTGGTCATGCAGTACGCCATCGATCATCCCGAGCAGGTGGCCGGCCTGGTGCTGGAAGCGCCGATGTCGCCGTACGGCTTTGGCGGCACGCATGGCCTCGACGGCAAGCCCTGCTTTCCCGACTTTGCGGGCAGCGGCGGCGGAGCCGTGAACCCCGACTTTGTGGCCCGCCTGCACAGCCGCGATCGCAGCGCCGATGCGCCGACTTCGCCGCGCAACATCATGCGCGCGTTCTACTTCAAGCCGCCCTTCCG
>DAORCZ010000178.1:0-11063 GCA_035345735.1 Pseudomonadota bacterium
GCTACTGCTGGCCGGCTCGCACCTTGGCGGACTATCGCGTGGCGCCGTTTCATCTCCTGGCCAGTGAAGGTCAGCTGCACAGCGCTCGCGATCATGTCTGGCACATGGACATGCTCGCCAAGCTCGCGGCTGTGGACCCTGACTTCTTTCTGGCTACTCGCTATCAGGTCGTCGATCTGTCGGACGAGCATGCCCAGTCACAAATCATCGCCTGGTGGGAGCGACATACAGAGAGTGGCGGCGAAGGCTTGGTGTTCAAGCCGCTCGACTGGATCGTCCACGGCAAGCGGGGCCTGGTACAGCCGGCGGTCAAGTGTCGCGGCCGCGAGTATCTGCGGATCATCTATGGGCCGGAGTACACGACGCCGCACAACCTGGAGCGCCTCCGGCCGCGCGGGCTTTCCGTCAAGCGCGGGCTGGCGCTGCGCGAGTTTGCTTTGGGCCTTGAGGCCCTCGCCCGCTTCGTCGAGCGTGCCCCGCTTCACCGCGTGCACGAGTGCGTCTTTTCCGTGCTGGCCCTGGAGAGCGAGCCCGTGGATCCGCGGCTATGACCGCGGTCGTCCGTGTTAGCGTCGGCCCGCATGTGGTCTTGGTTCAAACAGGCGCTGGTCGAGCTGGATCGCGAAGCGGCGCAGGCGCGAGCCGCGCTGGGCCAGTCAGCGCAGGGCGGGGACCTCGCCCTGGGGCGTGAGGCGTCTCGCGTGCGCCATATCCTTGTCGTTGGAGCGGCCCTGCTCCTTTTGGGGTTTAGCTATGGCGATAAGCCCTACTTCGACAATGAGATCCTGCCGGCTGTGATGCCGCACTTGGCAGCGCGGGGACGATGGTTCTTCTCGAAGTATCGCGAGCTCAGCAGCTACAGCTACTGGGCCATCGCTAAGCTCTTGGGCTTTGGCTTGTTGCCGCTTCTGCACCTCCGACTGCTTGGCGAGCCCGTCGCTGACTACGGCCTGCGCTGGCCACGCCACGCCGAGCGTCTACCGTTTCGCCACACCTATCTCGTGTGTTTCCTCGCGCTGTTTCCGGTGCTGGTGGCGCTCAGCTACAGCCCCAGCTTCACCGCAACCTATCCCTTCTATCGCGAGGCCAGTCGCAGCGGCTTTGACCTGGTGAGCTGGGAGCTGCAGTACGCAGCGACCTTTGTCGCCGTGGAGTTCTTCTTCCGTGGCTACCTGCTCTTCGGTCTGTTTCGTTCGCTCGGCAGCCACGCCATCTTCGTCTCGGCTGTGCCGTATGCGCTGATCCACATCAACAAGCCGGTGAGCGAAGCGCTGGGCTCAATCTTTGCCGGAGTCCTTTTGGGGACCCTGGCGCTGCGCACGCGTTCGCTGTGGGCCGGTGCTGCCCTGCACATCGCGATCGCCCTCTCGATGGATTTTCTGAGCTTGTGGCGTAGCGGACCCCGCCCCTGACCATGCCTTGGGTGGGTGCTAGGTGCGCGAGCTTGCGCACTCGCTCTCGTAGATCGTCAGCGAAGGCAGTGCGGTCGAGCGGCGCCGTAACCACGCCTCTCCCGGCAGCTCTAGTCCGACGGTGACGACGACGACTGTCTGTCGTTCGGCCAACGATCGCAGCTCAGCGAGCACCTGCTGCAGTGTGGATCCGCTAAACGGCGAATAGAGGAAGAAGACCGAGCCTGCGAGTCGCACCGAGGCGGCATCTGCGCACTGAAAGGTCACCCCGGCTAGCTGCAGGGCCTGAGCGCAGGTTTGTGCCGCCGCCACCAGCTGCGTTTGGATCTCGATGCCGTGTGCTGGGGCCAAGGTCAGTAGGTGAGCCAGAAGGACGACGCGGCCCAGGCCTGCGCCGAGATCGACGAAGCGATCGTGTCCGCAAAGCGGCACCTCGGACACCATCGTCAGGATCTCATCGACACCCGCCGGCAGATAGGGCACGGCCCCACGCGGCAGCCGCGGCTCGTCGGGCGGGGCCTCCGGCAGACCAAGCAGGGTATCGACGAAGCTCTCGCGCTCCATCGCTGGGACGCCTAGCAGCAAGGAGAGAAGCTCGCGACCGCGCAGACTGCCCTGCCGCACCAGCGCGTGCGCTGCTTCGGCCTGGGCTTGCTGCAGCGGGTTCATTGGACGGCCTAGAAATAGGTGATGTCCCAGTGGCTGCCCTCGTCGGCGTACAGGTTGCCTGCCGCTGACTTGTAAAGCGGCGCCCCGTCGCCTCGCAGGCCGATGTACGAGAAGTTCTTGTGGATGTAGTTCGTCACGCAGCTCGTCGGGGAGACGTCGACCTTGTAGCCATTCCAGTGACTGTAGGTGCCGGAGGCGTGGCCGGTCTCGGTCCCTCCGGTGATGGTGACGGCACAGCCGCTGGCCTTCTTGAAGGTGATGATGCCGTTAACGGTGGCTGAGTTGATCTGCTCAAACGAGGTGCAGTTCGATCGATTCCGGTTCGTGCAGCCGCCGCTCGAATAGACGCTGATGCCAGCCGCGCGAATCATCGCTGCAGCATCGGACTGCGAGAGCTTCGCGGGATCGCTTTCGACCTGATCGGGAGCGAACTCATCGCCGGTGTCTTCAGCTTCCGAGCCGTCGGCAAAGACGTTGGGCGCCCATAGGGCGGTCAGTGCGAAGGCAGATATGGATACGGCGGTGACGATTGGCTTGTTCATGGGATCCTCTCGGCCGTTGGGGGAAATCGGGCCATTCGCTGCAGCGGCCCGCGACTCCGGTGTCGTACCGTCGCAGCACCGCAGCTGGCAACGCAAATCGCGTTCGGGCGCAGCCTTCCTCCTCCCTTCGGCGTTGGGCGAGGCGACTAGTTGTCTTGATAGGCAGGAGAGCGGCGATCGTGAAGCAGGGTTACCGACTCAATATGCGGCGTGCCTGGATGCATGTCGTAGGGCGTGCAATGTCGCAAGCCATAGCCCGCCGCCGTCAGGATGCGCAGATCGCGGGCCAGGCTCTCGGGAGAACAGCTGACATAGGCGATGTGCAGCGGGCGGAGTGCCAGCACCGCTGCCAGTACGGGCTCGGTGCAGCCGCGGCGCGGCGGGTTCAGCAGCACAAAAGCGAGCGGGTTGAGCTGATTCCTAAGTGCAGGTTCCGCCAGTCGGACCTCGGCGGCGCCCGCCAGAAAGCAGGTCTGGGCGCTCATTCCCATGCGCTCGGCGGCCGCTTGCGCGTCGGCAATTGCGCTCTCGCTCCACTCTAGTCCGAAGAGCTGGCTGCCGGGCAGGCGTGACAGGACGGTGAGCCCAAGTCCGCCCACACCGCAGTACACATCTAGGATGCGCAGCGGACCCTGCCGCCGGATTCGGGAAGCAAGCTGCGCCAGCTCGCAGGCGACATCGCTGTAGATGCGTGCCGCGGTGGCGCGATTGACCTGAAGAAAGGAACGCGCTGAGACGCGTAAGGGAAGGCCCCCGAGCTCATCCCACAGATAGGACTGACCGTGCAGAATGCGGTCGGCTCCCGAGGACTCCGGGCTGCCCTCTTCGTCCGAAAGGAGTGAGTTACCGGGGCTCCGATTCTGATGGAGGACGAGGCTCCCAAGCTGGGGACAGGCCTGGCGCAGCGCCGCGGTCAGTCCATCCAGCTGGGATTCCGCTGGCAGCTCGGCGACGACCAGGCTCAGCGCCTGCGCACCGTCAGTTGTTTCACGGAGCAAGACGTAGCGCAGGCAGCCCCGCCGCAGATCTTCTTGGTACGGGAGCAGTCCGGCGCGGCGTAGCTCCTGCTGGAGTCTTTCAATGGTCGCGGTCAGTCCTTCTGCGTGAACGCGGCACTGTGCCATGGGTACGACGGCGTGCGTTCGTGGCAGATAGCTGCCCAGCACAAGCTGGCCTGACCCGGGCTCGCTGGCCGCGATCAGTTTGATCCGGCTGCGGTACTCCGGAACGCTACCCGGTCCCTCGTGCCCCGGGGAGCCAACACAGCTGCGGAGGAACTCATCAGAGTCAGGCTGTCCCAGAAGCTCGCCGAGCGTTGCACGGAGCCGCGCCCGTTTCCAGCGTAGCTGGGCCGGGTAGGACAAGTGCTGCAGAGTGCAGCCGCCGCAGACTCCATAGCCGGCGCAGATCGGAATCTGGCGGTCGGGACTCTGGGAGAGTCGCTCCTGGAGCGTCGCCCAGGCCTGGGGGTGATGCGGACTGATATGCGAGATGAGGACCTTCCCGCTTTCACCGGGCAAGAGTCCCGGAACATGCAGAGCAAGCCCGTCCACGAGACCCCGTCCTGCGCCCTGCTCGTCGAGATCCACCGCCTGTACCGTAACTACCTCACCGACCCGAGGCCGTCGCGAGTGCGGTGCAATCAGCGCGGTTCCGGGAGTTGCTCGGGACCCTGCTAGGGATAGCGTAGGCGCCTTAGGAGGGCTGTGCGGAGCCTCCTTGGGAGACTCTGGGGGCGGGCCAATCCGGTTCTTTTTGCGCTGACCGAGCGGCATGGCCGCACCATAACAAGACGTACGGTATCCGTCGAGAGATCACTTGAACCTACCCCGCCCAAGGTTAGGATTTCGGTTCCTGCGGAGTCTTCCCTTTCTGGGAATGAAACGCATATCTGCGGAACCTGCTTTCGCGCTTGTGACGCCCCGCGCCGTTGTGTAGTGTTCGTAGCAGTGCAACTTCGGAAAGAAAGAAGAGGACTCCCAATGGCTAGCAAGACCACGAATGCTTCTGAGCTGACTCGCCTTATCAACCAGCTTCGCCAGGAGCGGCAGCAGCACGAGCAAGCGATCGCCGAGATCGACGCGACCTTCCAGGCGTTCGGCATCGCCTTGGGTGGCGGTCGGGCAGCCGCGGGGGGCAAGGGGAAGGGCAAAGGGAAGGGCAAGGGGCGGGGGCGCGCCGCCGCAGCAGCAGCGACGCCGACCAAGGGGCGTGGCAAGGGCCGAGGCAAGGGCCGGGGCCGCAAGGCGGGTGGCAAAAAGGGAGGCGCTCGGGTTCCGTGGTCGCGGAAGTTCCCGATGACGGGCGATGAGCTGATCCTGAACTTCATCCGCGATAAGGGCGGCGCCACCACGGAGGAGATTCGTAAGCACTGGGAATCGGCCGGCCGACGCGGCAAGGCCGAGAACAACCTGACCCTGCTCATCAAGAACGGCAAGCTCAAGCGCAGCAAGCTGGAGAGCAGCAAGGGACGCGGCAGCCTCTATTCGCTCTCGTAACTTAGGAACGACGCCCGCAAGCGGTGGACTCTGCTGCCACCGACCCCGCGGGCGATGTCATCCTGGCCATTCCTTAGGTTGGGAAGTTCCCTTCCTAAGGAGCGCTGGTCAGAACCCGCAGGGGGCTATGTCCGCGGCGTCGCTATTTGGCTCCCATCACAGAGTCGCAGCGAAGAGTTCCGCTAGTTCGGCGTAGTGCCGCTCTGCCAGTGCGGCGTCATAGCTCGGCAGATCGGGTACGCAGAAGCCGTGGCGGCCTGGATAGGTCTCGATGTGATGGCGGACCTGCGCAGCTTGCAGGACCGTTGCCAGTCGCTCTTTCGAGGCGTCGGAGAACGTGGCATCTTCCTGGGCTCCGATCACCAGCACGCGGGCCCGGATTTGTGGGGCACCCAGGTGCGGGCTGTCTTCGGCGTCCGTCACGAGATGGCCTCCGTGAAAGCTGGCGACGGCGCCAAGCTGGGAGCCGAAGAGGGCCGCCGCTCGTAGCGCGATGTGTCCCCCCAAGCAGTAGCCGACGATTCCGGCTGGCCCGGGGCGAACATCCCGGCGGCTGCGCAAATAGTCGAGCACTGCGCTGAGATCGGTACGGACGTGGTCGGGCTTTGTCGCTGAAGCAAAGTAGCGATCACGAAAGCGGCTACGCAGCTCCTGATCGGAAAATAGGAGCGGCAGGAAGCTTGGGACATCGCGCGGCACCCCGGCCGGCACCAGATCGAGGATCGAGCCGACGCGGTGGTAGAGGTCGGGCAAGGCGACAACGTAGCCAGCGGCCGCGATGCGGCGGGCCATCTGGTACAGCGTCTCGCGAGGACCAAATCCATCCATGGCGAACAGAACCGGAGGCAGGGGAGCAGATGTGGCGGGTCGGAACAGCGCAACTGTGAAGGGGCCATCTGATGTCGTCAGTTGAATCGATTCGCTATTCATCATATCGTCACCTCCGGTGTCGATTTTGGTCACCCAAGGTGTCGAATGTCAACCCGCCGTCCTTTCCGTCAGCCCCCCGATGACCGACCGCTGCTCACGCTTCTGTCCCGGGCGACCCAATGCGAGCGAGAGCGCCTCGTTACACGCTTGTCCGCCTTGGGTTTCGCCGACATAGCTCTTCCGGGGGCGCGCCTGTTGGCCAGCTTGGCTTCTGGGCCGCTGAGCATTGCGGGGCTGGCTGAGGCGACCGCCACGACCAAGCAGTACACCGCCCGCGAGGTGGCTAAGCTGGCCCTGGCGCAGTACATCAGCGTCGGCCCCTCGATGGAAGATCGCCGTGAGCGGCAGGTGTTTTTGGCGCCACGCGGGCGCGAGCTATTGGCCGCATCGCGGAAGATCAAGCGGACACTCGACGCCCGAATTCGCCGGCAGCTGGGGACGGCCAACACGGCGCTCTTGCGCAAGCTTCTGCGACTTTTGATCGAGGACTAGGGGCGCCGAATCAGTGAAGCTGGGGCGACTCCCAACTGGCTGGCGGGAGGGGAGGCGGCGTTACTGCGAGCAGCGGACGTTGCGGCAGTGCATCTCATGGCTGGCATCCGCGCACTGTTTGCGGACCAGCGCTTCGGCCTGGCCACGGCTCTGAGCCGTCTGCACATAGGTCTGGCCGAAAGCGCTGACGGTACAGGTCCAGGGCGGTGCGGGCGGCGCGACGACCACCGGCGGCGGTGGCGGGGCGGCCTCCAGGTTGTAGACGCGCTGCTGCAGCTGCATGACTGCGCGCTCCAGGTCATAGACGCGCTTCTGGAGTTCCTGCACGGTGTATCCGCGATAGTCGCGGCCCATGTAGATGCGGTAGGGAGCCTCATCGGCTAGAGCGGTGCTGGAAACGGCAACAGCGGCGAATAGGGACAGCCCAAGTAGACGGCGAATCATGTACGGCTCCTTGTTTTTGGGACGATGCAGCCTGAGACGGTTCCCCAGCACCGCAATTCATGCGCCGGCGCAGCCTGCTGACGTCAGCGTCGGGAGGAGGGAACGGGGTGGCATCCTAGGCCTTCCGGCATCATAAGCGCTTTGCTGCGCCGGGTGGGAAGTGCCAAGGGGACCCCACCCATCGCCGAATACGACGGGCCAGACCTCTGTGGAGGTCTCCGCCATAGATATTGACCGGCGGTGCGTAGTTTGATACTCAATGCGGCTTGCTAGCTGTCGCTAGCTTTAGGCCCTTGTTGCATGCCGCAATCGCTCTGTCGCATTCCCTTCTGCAGCGACAAGCTGTCACTATCCCCGTCCCACGGCGCTGAGCATGCGCGCCTGCGTCCCCCGCATTTTTCGGAGGCATCCTCGTGATCTTGAACCTTGTTTCGGCCGGAATCCCGCTGCCCGCGCTGGCAGGCGGGAGCGGGTCATTCGGCGTGAGCAGCCTGCTTGCCGACGGGGGCGCACCGCCTTCGGGACTGTTTGCCGGCGGCAATATGGTGATGCTGCTCGTCATGTTCGGCATCTTCTACTTCCTGCTGATTCGTCCCCAGCAGAAGCGCCAGCGAGAGCACAGCGACTGGCTGAAGCAGATCAAGAAGGACGACGAGGTCGTCACCACCGGGGGCCTGTGGGGCAAGGTCAAAGGCGTCTCGGACAACAGCCCGTACGTGACGCTAGAGCTACAAGAGAAGGTTCGCGTGCGCGTGCTGCGCTCCCACATTGCAAGCAAGGCCCCCGCCAACGAAGGCAGCGGCCCTGCTGAGCAGAAAACGGCTTAGACGGGGATACGTCCGATGGAACGAGGCTTTTTCTACCGTGTGGGCGCATACGCGCTGCTGACGCTTCTGTCGATGGTGGTGCTGATTCCGACGCTGGCCGACTGGACTCACCGCAGCGACCGCTTGCCAGCTTGGTTTCAGCGCGCGTTCACTCGCAAGATCGCGCTGGGCTTGGACCTTCAGGGCGGCTTGCACTTGGTGTACGAGGTGCAGGTCGATAAGGCCGTCTCCGACAAGGCGGACCGCATCGCCGGCCAGATAGAAGAGAAGCTGGCCAAGGACAAGAAGGTCAAGGGCGTCAAAGTGATTCGCGAGGGCGACGGCGCTGAGCTTCGGCTGCGCGTCACCTTCCAGAACAAGGCAGATGCCAAGAAGCTGGACCGCTCGTTCGATCGCGACTTCCAGCGCTACATCACTCGTGACAGCAACAGCGATGAGAACGGCGAAGTCATCTTCCGCATGGACGCCGACTACGTCGATGAGCTTCGCGGCTATGCCGTCAGCCAAGGTGTCGAGACCATCAAGAACCGAGTCGACAAGCTCGGTGTCTCTGAGCCCGTCGTGCAGCGCAAGCAGAACGACATCATCGTCGAGCTAGCCGGCCTATCGCAGGGCGACTTCGAGCGCGTCAAGGGCCTCATCGGCAAGACGGCGCAGCTTGAGTTCAAGATGGCAGACGACGGCAGCGAGTACATGCAGAAGCTGGGGGCTTACGCCGACAGCAAGAAGGCGCAGTACCCCGGGCTGGATGTCGGCTACGACGCCTGGCAGCAGAAGGACAGTGGGCAGCAACACGCCGATGTCTACCTGAAGAGCAAAGACAAGGCGGTGCTGGAAAAGTTCTTCAAGGAGCTACCTGCTGAGAATCAGGTGCCGAGCGATCACGAGATCCTGTTCGAGCAGTCCTCGCGCTACAACGATGAGGGCCAGGAGACGCAGGACAAGATCTGGCGTAGCTACTACCTGCACCGTCGCGCTGAGCTGACCGGCGAGTACCTCACGGACGCCGAGGTCTCGTACGACCAGAACATGCGGCCGGAGGTATCGATCACCTTCGATAGTGAAGGGGCGAACCTGTTCGAAAAGGCGACGGGGGCCAACATCGGCCGCCGGATGGCCATCATCCTCGACGAAAAAGTGACCTCGGCACCGACGATCGAAGGCCGCATCGGCGGTGGTCGCGCCCGCATCACCCTCGGTGGCTACAGCGATCCTTATCAGCTACAGCAGGAAGCCAAGGACCTGGTCGCCGTGTTGCGCACCGGTGCTCTGCCGGCCCCGCTGCGTAAGACCTTCGAGACCCAGGTTGGTCCGTCGCTGGGACCCGAGGCGGTGAACAAGGCCAAGGTGTCGATGATCATCGGCGCCCTCGCCGTCGTGCTGTTCATGTTTGTCTACTACCGGGGCTCGGGCACCATCGCCAACGTCGCCATGGTGTTCAACGTGGTCTACCTGCTGTCGATGATGGCGATGTTGCAAGCGACGCTGACTCTGCCGGGTATCGCCGCCGTCGTGCTGACCATCGGTATGGCAGTCGATGCCAACATCATCATCTACGAGCGCATCCGCGAGGAGATTCGCGCCGGCAAGACACCCCGCGGTGCGGTGCAAGAAGGTTTCAACCGCGCCTTCTGGACGGTGTTCGATGCGCACGTCACGAACCTCGTGGCCGGCATCGTCCTTTACTCCTACGGTACGGGTCCGATCCGCGGCTTCGCGGTGTCGCTGATGGCCGGTATCGTCTGCAACCTCTTCACGTCGGTCTGGCTGTCGCGGGCCATGTTCGACTGGATGGTCGGCCGTAAGAAGGTCGCCCAACTGAGCATCTGAGGAATCCGCCATGGCCAAAAAGCCCGAGTTCTTCGAACTGATTCGGCCCGACCACAACTTCGACTTCGTTGGAAAGACGAAGCCGCTCTTGGCGACGTCGGTCCTGCTAGTCCTGCTGTCGTTCCTGATGCTGGTGATCAACACCTTCCTGCCTGGCCGCGGTCATGCGCTCAACTTCTCGGTCGACTTCCGCGGCGGCACCGAGATGCGAATCGACTTCACAAAGGATGTCGATCCATCGCAAGTGCGCGAGGCCATGGAAGCGGGCGGATTCAAGGACACCGAGGTCGTGCCCCTGACCGAGTTCAAGGGCGCCTTCCTGACCCGTTTTACCGCGGTCTCGCCGCTGTCCGCCGAGCAAGCGCAGAAGGCAGAGAACATGCTGCGCGAAAAGCTGGGGAAGGACACCGTTCGCAAGTTTGAGTTCAGCGAAGGTGGCGACAAAGCCTATCTGCGTCTGAGCAAGCCCAGCGAGCCGGATGCCATTCGGGGCATCTTGACCGCCGCCGGCGTGACGACAAACGCAGTTCAGCGCTTTGGCCGGGCCGATGACAACATCTATGAGATCGTGCTCATCGGTCTCGATTCCGAGGTCCGCAAGGCTTTGGATGCCAAGTTTGGTGCCGGCTCAGTGGCGCAGATTCCGTCGGTGGGCTCGGTGGGTGCGAAGGCCGGCGAAGAGCTACGCAACAACGGCATCATCTCGCTGCTCGCCGCCATCGGCTTCATCATGCTTTACATCCTGGTCCGCTTCGACTTCCGCTACGGACCCGGCACCGTCATCGCGCTTTTGCACGACGCCATCCTGGTTATGGGCGCGTTTGCGGTGACCTACAAAGAGTTCTCGCTGACCACCATCGCGGCCATCCTGACGGTCATCGGCTACTCGATGAACGACACCATCGTCGTCTTCGACCGCATCCGTGAAAACGCCAGCCGGCTGCGCGACAAGAAGTTCCCCGAAGTGGTGAACACCTCGGTCAATGAGACGCTGTCGCGAACCATTCTGACCTCGATGACGGTGTTCTTCGTGACCCTGGCCATGAACATCTGGGGCACTGGCGTCATCCGCGACTTCGCCTTCGCCATGAATGTCGGCGTCATCGTCGGTACCTACTCTTCGATCTTCGTGGCCAGCCCGATCTTGATCTGGCTGAACGAGAAGTCGATTGCGAGCCAGAAGAAGGGCAGCCAGCGTCCGAAGTCCAGCACCACGCCGGTCTAAGTTCCTTGCTACACTGACTGCGCACCTGAAGGAGTCTCCCCCATGCGATTTCGGATCTTGGCGTTTTCTGCGGCAGTCTTGGTTGTCGCGGCAGTCAGTGGCTGTGTGCCCAAGCCCAAGCAGGCCTACAGCAACGACCAGATCAAACAGCTAGAGTCCTTGGAAGAGCTCATGCGCGTGCAGGCCGAGGCTGC
>DAORCZ010000179.1:0-11041 GCA_035345735.1 Pseudomonadota bacterium
GCTGACTCTGCAGCTGACGGCCCGCGACTTCGAGCGCCTGGCGCAGATCCAGCATCGGTACTAGCTCGCGCACGGCGGCCTGACGGGCCTGGGCGGCCTCAGGCGTGGGCTCGGGCGCGACGGCGCGGCTCAGAGCGCGGAGCAGCGCGGCCTCTCCCCCCTCGGTCTGCGTGCTGTCACACAGCAGCAGAAGTGAGGCCGAGCCGACTACATCTAAGTCCTCCGCGTAGGGTGGCCGCGACGCGCTGGCTGAAAGCGGACGCACCAACTCAGCCGCCCAGCTGCCATCCAGCCGGGCCAGACCGCGACGATTGACCGCCTGCCGATGCCGCGCCTGCTCGCGCGCGGCCAGCACTGCCGAGTGCCGAAAGAGCAACGCCACAAAGGCCAGCACCGCGACGAAAAACAGCCCCCACATAAGCGGCGCCGGAGCCCCGCGCGGATAGCCATCAAAGGCCGCAATGCACAGAACGATGGCGGCCACAAAGACCGCGAAGCGCAGGAGGCCAATGCGCAGAGACACGCCATCGAGGCGCGCTTCCTCGCCCTGCGCCGCCTGCAGCCGCGCCTGGTAGATCGACTGCGGGGAATCGGCTTTGGGCGCTGGCTGCGCCCCCTCTTGGTCGCGTTCAGACATGAGCGTGCCGGTGCATACCACATGCCCCCCCGCTGCCGCTGAGAACCCGGCGCGGACCCGTCCACTTGTCATGCAACTTCGGGCGCTTACCCCTCGCCCGTCCCTGATACTCTGAGAGAACCTGTCATGAGTGTCTTTGGGCTAAGCCACGTCGATGTTCCGGTCACGCAGCTAGAAAAGAGCGAGCAGTTCTTCACGCGACACCTGTCCTTCTGGGTCAAAAAGCGCGGGGACGGCTATGTCGATATCGATACCGGCACGCTGACGCTGCGCTTGATCAAGACGGGACGCGTCGAGCACCCCGTCACCCTGCGCATCCAAGTGGCCGATGTCGAAGGCCTGACCAAGGAGCTCTGCGAGGCCGGCGCACGCTTGCGCTATGCACCGATGCGCACTCCCGAACAAGAGCTCTTCGCGCAGGTGACCGACAGCGATGGCCACATCCTGACGCTGTGGCGCGAGCTCTCGGAGGACGAGTACGGCTACGTCCCGGAGCTCCCCAAAGAGCTGTCCTGGTCACAGGAGGCCGAGGAGCTTTTGAAGTCGCTGCTCAAGAGCGTGCCGGCGCTGTTCCGGGCGCTGGTGCGCTGGCGCGTCGCCAAAAACGCCGAGCTCCTCGCCGAGTCGAGCCGCGTGGTGGGGCGAGAGCAGGTCATCCGCGCCTTCATCCTGTCCTCTGCCAAAGTCACGCGTTATCGCGTGCGCCAGCCGCTGATCGATCACGGCGTTGACCTCGACAAGTACGCCGCCGACTTCGATGCCGACGAGCGCCTGTAGCCGACTGATCTACCGCGAACGCCGCGGCGCCGGGGTGTAGCGATAGCGCGAAAGCGAGAGCCGCCCCTCGGCGTCTAGCTCAACGCCTTCTTCGAGCAGATGCGCGCGCTGATCAAGCTCACAGGCGCCCAAGAGATCCCCTGAGCGCGGGCTCACCTCGCCGCGGGCGTTGACCACGCGCCACCACGGCACCCCGGCCCCCTTCGCTGCGCTCAGCGCCGAAAGCGCATAGCCCACCCGCCGCGCCGACGTCGGTCGCCCCGCCAGAGCCGCGACATCGCCATAGGTCAGCACCCGCCCCCGCGGGATCTGGACAATGATGGCGTAGTACGCTGGATATTCCGCTGCACCCGTCGCTGGCCCGCCGGTCGGCAGACGCTTGGACACTGGTTTCTTGAGCGCTGGCTTCTTGGATGCTGGTTTCTTGAGCGCTGGTTTCTTGGGCAGCGAACGCTGCGAGAGCGACGGTTTCGGCATGACGTGGGGCTCCGATCCGAGGACGACAGCGGACGAGGGGTCTTAGATTCCGCGGACGCTGGCGACCAGTAGACCCGCGATGCTGTTGAAGCCGACGACGACGGCGGTAGCGACGGCAAAGAAAGCGTAGAGCGCCGCCAGCCGCCGTCCCAGACGACCGTCCTGCGGATCGCTTTTTGCGGTCAGGAGAGCCGGCTGCTGATACAGCAAGCGGGCCAGAAAAAACGCCGCGATGGCGAAAGGCAATCCGACGGTGGCGAGGTTTTCTTTGAAGTCGAATAGGTTCGACGCCCAGGGCGCGTAGCGATCGAGATACAGGCCGCGCACGAAGTAGCGATAGCGCGGGTACAGGAGCCCTCCCAGCCCCACGACAACGAGATACGACAGCAGCACCAAGCGCGAAAACAGACGACACTTCGTCAAGCGCACCGCCGCAAAAGGCCGCGTGAAGAGCCGCAGCGCATAGACGGCCTGGTGCACGCTGGTGCCGCACAGCGCCAGCGCACAGAGCGCATGCAGCACAAGCAGCGGTCGCCCCAGCCCGTATAGAAAGATCGGCGGCAGGGCGGCGGACGGCGGAGGCGCAAGCATGGGAGGCTGCATTCGCGGGCTAGTGCAGCGTGATGTTGCCAGGTCGGGCGGGCTCGTCGGAGCGACGCAGACGCACGCCCTGATGTCCGCCAGACCCCGCGCTAAAGACAATGCCGCCAATCTCCAGCGCGACGCGGAGGGCGGTCAGCTCTTTTTCCAGCGGGTGGGCGATTTCCTCTTCAAACGCCCGCACGCTGCGCTGCGGTACTCCGGCGAGCTCGGCGAGCTTGCTCTGTGACCAGCCAAGCAGGCTGCGAGCGGCCAGGCACTGCTTGCTGGTGATGTGCTCGTGGCGATCGATGGGTTCCATGGCGGCTCCTTGCAGACGGATCGCGGACGGGCCGAGGGCAGCGGCTGCCACCTGCCCGCCACGGGTCGCGCGTGCCGCGCATGGTTTGCGATTCGCCCGGTGGATGCAAGCCGGAAGTCTCCGGCCGGGCAGTCACCGAGCCGTTGCGAGCTATTCGGGTTGCAGCCGCAGCACGGTGCCGCCATCGCCGACCGCATACACGCTGTCGCCGGTGTGCCCGTAGACGCCAAACAGGCTGGCCTGAGTGCCGCTCTTTTCAGCACGCCAGCCTTCGCCCTGGCGATGCAGGATGGTCCCGCGCGAGCCGACGATGACGGCGCGCTGACTGGCCGTGCCCCAGATGCCAAGCAGGGTCTCGCTGGTGCCGCTCGGCTGCGGCGTCCATGTCCGGCCGTCGTAGTGCAGGATGGTGCCGCGGGCGCCGACGGCGTACAGGTCACTCCGCGACGGACCCCACAAGGCATGCAGCCAGCTGGTGCTGCCGCTATCCATCGGCACGAAGGCGCCGCCGTTCCAGTGCAGGATCAGGCCGCCGCCGCCCACGACAAAGACCTCGTTGTCGACCGCCTGGACGGCGAACAGGGGCTGGCGAGTGCCGGTGGGCACGGGGACAAAGGCGCTGCCGTTCCAGCGCACCGCGGCGCCGCCTTCTCCGACGGCGAACCACTCGCTGGCGGTGCCGCCGATGGCGAATAGGGTGCGGCTGGTACCAGTTGGCACCGGCTTCATGCGCCCGCCAAAACGACGCAGCACCAGGCCACTGTCGCCGGTCATAAACAGCTCGTTGCCGGTGCCCCAAACCCCCGACAGCCAGTTATTGACGCCACTGCGCACGCCGCGGAAGACGCCATCCTGCAGCGCGACGTAAAAGACCCCACCATCGCCGACGGCAAACAGCGCATCGCCCTGGGCAAAGGCATCACGCAGGGTAAAGCCCGGGTGGACAGCCACCGGCACCCAGCGACCGGAAAGCGGCTTGCCGACCGGCGGGGGCGCCGGGACAGGCAGCGACGGCGGGGGCGGAGCAGCCGGGGTCAAGCGCACGACGCCGTAGCTGGGCGTCGGTCCCGCCGAAGTAGCCGATGGGGTTGGCGCAGCCTGGACGACCGGTGCCAGCGGCGGGGCGACAACGGCCGGCGGAGGCGGAAGCGGAGCGGCAACCGGTGCCGGTGTCGTGACCTGCCGAGCGACGACCGGCGGCGGAACCGGCCGAGCGACGACAGGTGGCGCCACCGCCGGTGCGACAGCGACAGGCGCCGGCAGAGGCGGACGCGGCGCCGGAGCCACGGCGACGGACGTCGGCCCCCCGGGGTTCGGGGCCAGCATTGGATCGAAGAGCTCGGGCAGGTTGCGCGGTGGATTCGGCGGCTTGCGACCCAGCGGGGTCGCCTTCAGACGACTGACGTAGCCCTGCACCACGCCTCGGGTCAGTGGCGTGATCGCCCTTTCCATCTTCAGAAACTGCTCATAGTGACGGACCGCGGCCTCGACCTGACCCAGCTTGCGCTCGGCCTGCGCGATGTCATACAGCAGGCGCGGCGCCGGATAGGCCTCAAAGGCCGAACCAAACTCGCGCAGCGCGACGTCGAAGCGTCCATTGCGGTAGCTATCGCTGCCCCGCTGATACTGCGCCTGAACCGGCGGCGGCGGCTCGGCCGAGGCGAGGGTCGCCCAGGCCAGCATCAGCCCCCCGGCCACACCGACGACCCAGCCCCCGGTCCCCCTGCCCATCCCGGTCCTGCCCCGCGCGGGGCCTGTAGGAAATTGCATAGTAATTTGAATTACATCAAAAAATCTCAATGTATTCCACCGCAAACTCGTGAGCCGCTCCGGCGATTTCTGCGAACAAACGGCGGGCTGCGGTGTTGGTACAAGCAAGGTCCCGCGTGCCGATCGTTCCGACCGTTCCGACCGCGCCCGAGCCACTTTCCGCGTCAACGAGTGACGAGGTGCTCTACCACCTCATCTGGGATGGGGATCTGCGTGCGTTTGACCTGCTCTACCGTCGCTACGCCGCCCCTTTAATGGGCTTTTTGCTGCGCATGGTTCACAACCACCACGATGCCGAAGACCTGTTCCACGAAGCCTTCCTCAGCGTGCTGCGAGGTCGGCAGGTGACCTTTGATCGCGCCAGCTTCGCGACCTGGCTTTATCGCATCGCCCGCAACGTCGGGCTGAATCACCTGCGCACGCAGCGACGGCGCCAAGCCCTGCACGCGCAGACCGAAGGGCTGGGCAGCGACGCCAGCCTGCCAGTGGCCGACGAGGCCCTGGCGCAAAACGAAAGCGCCGCCGAGCTGGGAAGGGCGGTCGATGCCCTGCCGCAGACGCTGGCCGAGCTGTATCGCCTGCGCACCGCCGGGCTGTCCTACGAGCAAATGGCCGCCGAGCTCCAGCTTCCGCTGGGCACGGTGAAGTCGCGCATGAACCAGATGACGCTGCAGCTGCAGGCCCGGCTCCAGCGCTTCACCGATGGAAAGGAGTAGCTGCGCATGGACTGCGCGGACGTACAAGACGAGCTCTTCGCCTTCCACTTCGCGGGAGGCTCGCAAGAGAGCCGAGACCGCGTGCATCAGCACCTGCGGGGCTGCCTGGCTTGCGCAGCGAGCTATCTTGATCTGAAGCACGACATCGACAGTGGGGCCGCGCTGGAACAGCCGCCTTCCCCCGCCTGCGAAGCCCGACTGCGGCGCGACGTGGCGGCCTGGCTGCTGCCTCCGACTGCCCTGCCCGTGCCCAGTCCAAGCCCGGATTCCGTCCGGCAGCGAAGGGGAACGTGGGCATGGCTGACGCAGCCGATGCCGCGCTATCGAGCGATGGCGGCCGCCGCCGCGCTCTGCATCGTGGCGGTGACTGCGGTCTCGCGCCTGCGACCGATCGCGCCTGCCGAGGGGACCGCGCCCGGCCTAGAGCTTGCCCCGCTGCCCGTCCGCGCCTTCGAGCCAGAGCGGGTCCCGGGCATGCCATCGCCGGCCTGCGAATTCGACTCGGCGCGCATCCAGGCGCTGAGCATCACCTACTACTAGCCCCGCGTGCGACGGGGGAACGAGGGTACGTATTTTATGAAGCCCGAATCACGACCCCAGGGACGAATCCCTAACTGGCTGACCTGGCTGGCCAGCGGCTTTTCGCTGTGGTTCGCCGCGAGCGGCTGTCAGCGTGTGCCTCCGCCCAAGCCCGCGGCCGAGAGTCCGCAGCAGGCGGCCGCCGCCGTGGCCCATGGTGGACATGCTGCCAGCCCAGCTTTGGCCCCGGCCCGCCCCGCGGCCAGCCCACCGGACTCGGCGATGGAGCTGGCGACGCTGTCCGGCGCACCGTTTACCGGCGGCGAGCAGGCCTTCCGCGCAATCAAAGACACGCTGCGCAACAAGTACTATCGCCCCGGCCTCACCGACGATGAGCTGTATCGCGCGGCAGTAGCGGGGATGCTGCAGCTCCTCGAACCGCAGCTCTCGGCGTGGAACAAGCTGATGTCGCCGGAAGAGGTGCGCGACCTGCACTCCGATATGCAGGGCAGCATCGTCGGCATCGGCGTCGAGATCCGCTTTGAAGAAGACAGCGGCATCTCGGACGTGCTGTCGGTAATCCCCGGCTCGCCAGCCGAGCGCGCCGGCCTGCACAACGGCGACAAGATCCTGACGGTGGGCGGCAAGCTCTATCGCGGCAAGGGCCTGCGCGACGTGGTCTCGGACCTGCGCGGCAAGCCCGGCGAGGTCGTCAACCTCACGGCGCTGCGTGGGGCCGACGTGCTGTCGCTGAGCATCCGTCGCGAGCGCGTGGCCTATGACCAGGTCAAGGCGCTGCCGCTGCCCGGCGAGCTGGGCTACATCTACATTCGCCAGTTCACCGAGAACACGCCGACCGTCCTTTCGATGCTGCTGCGCGATCTGCAGGCCAAGCGGGTGCGCGGCCTGGTGATCGATCTGCGCGGCAATCAGGGCGGCCTGCTCGACAAAGCGCTGAGCAGCGCCGAGCTGTTCTTAAAGGCCGGCACCCCGATCACCCAGCTCGCCCATCGCGGCGGCACGCGCGAGACCCTGACCAGCCGGGCGACTGGCGCCGTCAGCTCTCCCCCCATCGCCCTGCTCATCGACCACGAGACCGCGTCGAGCGCTGAGCTTCTAGCGGGAGCCCTGCACGAGGGCATCGGCGCCCACCTGATCGGCAGCCGCACCTACGGCAAGGGCACGGTGCAGCGCGTCGAGGAGCTGCCCAACGGCTACGCCTACAAGTACACCGCCAGCCACTTCCTTTTGCCCAGCGGAAAGCCCATCGAGGGGCGCGGCCTGACGCCCGATATCGAGGTCAGCCTGAGCCTGCCCGACGGCCAAGGCTACGAGCGACAGCTCTCCCGCGTGCAGCACATGCCAGGCGATGAAGAGCGGCTGCGCCTCGATGCCCCGCTGCGCGCCGCCGTCCACATCCTGCGCTTGAGCCAGCGCTAACCCCGGTCGCGACGCAGATAGCCTACGCCGCAGCCATCGTCCACTCCGAATCTCATCCCCACGCAAGGAGCGACCCCATGCCATCCCGTCGAGAATTTCTGGCCACCGCCGCTGCCGCCGCGATCACCGGCTCGGTGCAGAACAAGATCGCCGCCGCCGGCCCCCAAAAGGCTGGCCCCACTGCGCACTGGCTGATCATTGGTGGCACCAGCTTCGTCGGCCCAGCGATTGTCGAAGAGGCGCAGCGGCGGGGCGTTCACATCACGCTGTTCAACCGTGGCAAGACCAACCCCGGTCTGTTCCCCGACATCGAAAAGATCCACGGCGACCGCAACGCCGATGTCGCCGCGCTGACCAGCCTGTTTGAAGGCAAGAGCTTCGACTCGGTCATCGACACCTCCGGCTACTTCCCGCGCCAGATCCGCAACCTGACCGCGGCGCTCAAAGGCAAGGCCAAGCACTACGTCTTTGTGTCGTCGGTGTCGGTTTACAAAGACATGAGCGTGCCGCTGAACGAAGACTCGCCGCTGGCCACGCTCGCCGATCCGACGATCGAAAAGATCACCGAGGGCAGCTACGGCGGACTCAAGGTGCTGTGCGAGCAGGCCGCGCAGGCCGCCTTCCCCGGCGCGGCGCTGGTGGTGCGGCCGGGCTACATCGTCGGTCCGCGCGATCCCACGGATCGCTTTACGTCCTGGCCGCTGCGCGTCAGAAAGGGCGGCGAGATGCTGGCCCCCGGCAGCGAAAACGATCTCATCCAAGTCATCGATGTCCGTGACCTGGGCAACTGGATGGTCGGCATGACCCTGGCTCGCGAGAGCGGCGTCTACAACGCCGTTGGCCCAGCCGACAAGCTGACGATGGGCGAGCTCCTCAACACCAGCCGGCGCGTCACCAAGTCCGATGCCCGCTTCGTGTGGATCTCGGCCGAGAAGCTCAAGCAGGCAGGCGTTATCGATCACGTGCCGATCTGGATCCCGCCGAGCGAGATCGGCATGGCCCAGGTCAGCCACGCGCGAGCCCGCAAAAAAGGCCTCAGCTTCCGCCCGCTGCAGACGACGGTGACCGACACGCTGGCCTGGTGGGACACCCTGCCGCCCGAGCGGCAAGCCAAGCTGCGCGCCGGCCTCAAACCGGAACAGGAAGCCGCGGCCCTCAAGCTCAAGTAGCTAGTTCCCGTCCATAAACCTGCTGCGGGCCCCGCTCGGTGCGTCGTCCGTCCTCACGTCCCGAAGGACGCTCCGGGCGGGCGCCACCCCGATCGGGTCTCCTCGCTACGGTTTCTGGACGGGAACTAGCGCGTCACGCTCACAGGGGCTGCGCGAGCAGGTGGGCGATGGCCTCGGCTTCGTCCAGGAAAGCGTGGTGGGTCTCGCCGCGCTCGCGCGCCATGCGCAGGACCTGCAAGCGCCCCACCGCCGAGGCCACCACGGTCGCCTGCACCGGGAACAGCTCGGTTAAGTGGCGACGCAGCCGCTGGGCTTTTTCTTCGTGCAGCGGCGAGTTGTTGCCGACGGTTGCGCGCAGGTCGGTCAGCAGACGCTGCCCCCGCAGCGGTCGCAAGACATGCAGGACCTGGCGCATCGTCTCGTCGGTCATTGCCTGATCGAGGGGCCTGCTCTGGCGACGCGTGATCAGCAGCTGCGCCGCCGCATCGTGCTCGATCCGGAACAGATCGTTTTCGAATAACAGCTTCACCGAGTGCTCATCTTAGTACGTGCGGTCCGTCGCTGGCTGGCAAATCCCGGCGACCGTCGCCGGCCCACTTGTGCGCGGTGCTCAGCCTGGGCCGGGCGGAAACAAGATCCGCAGAAGCTCGTCTTCATCGGTGGTCACGATGCGCTCGACCCCGTCGTTGCTGACCCAGCGCCGAAGCTGCAGGGCACCGACTGCGCTGCGCACCAGCACGCCGATGCGCAGGAAGCCGGCATCGATGCGGGGCCGCAGGCCGGCCATGACCTGCTCGAACTCGGGATCGTTGCGACCGATGGGGGCACGGGTATCAAACAGCATCGTCCGCCCCTTCCGTCCCACCCGATCGAACGCGGCGATGACCGCGGCGAAGGAATCCCGCACCGCCTGCAAGTCAGCATAGGGCGTGGCCGTGCGCGCAAGTCGCAGCAGCTGACCCTCGCGCTCTAGGTGCACGCTGATGTAGCGGTCGCGATATAGCTCGCGACGAGCTCCGTCGCCCATCGGCCCTAGTGTACGGCGATCGCGGCGAAAAAAACGCGACGCCCTGCGCGCTCGATCTCCCCCGCCTGCCGCACCCGCGCCGGCCCCCAAAAAGCCCCCCACCCACGAGCCTCGACGGTGTACATAGCTAGAGATGCGCGCAGAGCTCGCTCACCGGTCTTCTCTCGCTCACTGGGCTGGTCCGTCCGCCCGGCGGTGGCGTCAGCTCGGGCGGCGTCTGTGGTTGCCTCTGTGGTTGCCTCTGTGGCTGCTTGGAATGCTGGTCGACCTCGGCTCAGCGCGCGCCAGTAATCCCTACCTGCAGGCTCCCGATGACCAGCCCGTCAGCGTCGAGCTCCAAGGCAACGAGTGGGGCGATGATATCGACGGCGGCGAGCGCCCCCTGCGGGCCCGACTGAACACGACGCGGCTCGCGGTGTTGCCCTACGGCAGCGTCTTTCGGCTGGAGTTCGTCTCGCTGCCCGCCCCCGCCGCGATGCCGCGTGCCATCGCGCCGCTCTTGCTGTTGGCCACCGCTAGCGAGCTTGTCCGTCTAGCGAGCGAGGACTGGCCGGCGACGCTGGCTCGCCTCCGAACGCAGCCGCAAGCTCCACCACGCGCTCCCTCTGACGTGCGCGCCATCACTCGCGGACGGCGCCTGCTGCGTGGCGAGCGCGGTACGGAAGAAGAACTCCGCGTCGTCGGCAATCGCTGCACCTATCGCTACCGCCACCCATCCGGGCACTTTACGACCCTCATCTTCCAGCGCGGACTTGGGCTCATCGAGTACGCCCAGGGTCGCGGCGCCCGCGCCGATGGCTTTCGCCTGCAGCGAGCGCCGCGTCCGGCCGAAAAGCAGCCTGGCCGCTGAGTCGCCGTCGAGCCCCCAAATCCGCCATGGCCCCCGAAGCGCCATCCTCCCCGGCCTCGCTGCCGGCTGCCCCCCGGCCCGCCGCGACCCGCCGCCTTCTGGCCAGCCTGGTGCTGCTCTTGGTGCTGTCGCTAGGCGCGCTTTTCCGCCTGCAGCTGGCCCGCGGCTACCACGTGCCTGCCGTCGATGGCCGCCAGTACTTCGCGCTGTCGCAGCAGCTTGCCGCGAGCGGTCGCTTCGCCTACGGCCCACCGCCGGCCCCGCCCAGCTTCACGCGCCTGCCGGGCTATCCGCTGTTCCTCGCTTTTGTTGCCGTGCGGCAGGCCCCGGTCGATCTCGAAACTCACCTCGTTCGCACCACGCGCATGCAGGCCCTGCTCGACGTTGGAACGGCGCTCTTGGTCTTCCTGATCTTGCGCGGTCTGCGCGCCTCATTCGCCATCGCGCTTTTGGGCGCCAGTCTGGTACTCGCCACGCCGCTCCTTTTCATCCTGGCCAGTCACGCGCTGACCGAGACCCTGGCCACCTTCCTCGGCACGCTGGAGATCTATCTCGTCCTGCGCGCCACTCGTGAGCGGAGCGTGCTCTTCGCGGGCCTGGCGGGTGTCGTCGCGGGCGCGGCTCAGCTGGTGCGCGCCGATGCGCTGATGTTGCTGCCGGCAGTGCTCTTCGCCCTGTGGCGCGTACCGCAGGGGCGCCGCCGGGCCATCGCCGCCTTCGGACTGGTCGCGGCGCTGATCTTTGCCCCCTGGCCGATC
>DAORCZ010000180.1:0-5503 GCA_035345735.1 Pseudomonadota bacterium
CATCATGCTGCAGTTCCTGCTCGAAGCCGTCGTCATCTCGCTCGTCGGAGGGCTCCTGGGGCTTTTGCTGGGAGCCTCACTCATTGGGCTGCTTGGCTGGCTGGTCCCGACGCTGCCCCTGCGGCTCTCGGCCGATATCATCGGCATCGCGGTCGGCTTTTCGGCGCTGGTCGGCGTGCTCTCGGGCGTCATGCCGGCGCAGCGCGCTGCCAACCTCGATCCCGTCGAAGCCCTGCGCTATGAGTAGCGGCGCTCGCTTGCTCCTCGTCGGAGTGGGGGGCCTAGGCTCGCCGCTCGCCCTGGCGCTGGCTGCCGCTCCGGAGGTCGCGTCGCTGACCCTGCTCGACCCCGATGTCGTCGAGATCTCGAACCTGCATCGCCAGATCCTGCTGCCCGGCGCCGCCCTGGGTCAGCCCAAGGTCGAAGCCGCCGCCGCCATGCTGCGCCGACGTAGCCCACGGGCTGGCTCGCCAAGTCCTGCGCTGTCCCTGCGCCCGCTGCAGGCCCGCCTGTGCCCCGAAAACAGTCGCGAGCTGTTTGCCCAGCACGACCTCATCATCGATGGCAGCGACGATCTAGCGACCAAGTTTCTGGTCAGCGACACGGCCTGCGCCACCGCGCGACCGGCGCTGATCGGGGGCATTGTTCGCTTTGCCGGTCAGCTACAGACGGTGATGCCCGGCGTCGCCTGCTATCGCTGCCTGTTCGAAGAACCGCCGCCGCCCGACCGCGTCCTTTCCTGTCAAAACGGCGGCGTGCTGGGCCCATCCTGTGGCCTGGTGGCGGGCCTGATGGCGACCGAGGCGCTGGCCATCCTGGCCGGTCGCCCGCGCTATGCCGGAGCCGTGTTGACGCTCGATCTTTTGGCCGGGCAGCGACGCCGGATTCGCCTGTCGCCGCGACCCGACTGCCCCGCCTGTCGGGGGTCCCTCGACCGCCCCAGCGCTCGGCTGGCCGGGCCTCAGCCGGGAAAAATCGACAGCGTCGTCGGCTGTTCCTAGACTGCCCCCATGCCCCGGGTGCGCTCGCGCGGCGCGGTCAGCCGCCGTCGCTCTTTTGGAAGCCTGTTCTTCCTTGGCTTTGGTCGCGGCAATCGTCGACTCGGCCCGAAGCGCGCCAGCGAACCCAGCGCCACGACGAAAAACCGGCCACCTCTGTGGCAGCGCAGCCTGCGTCTGCTGCGCCGCGCCCTCGTCGCTGGCCTCGTCCTCGGCGGGCTGATAGCGGCCAGCATCGGCGGTCGCTACTTCGCCTACCACAGTCCGCGCCTGGCCCTGCGCGAGGTCCGCATCACCGGCACCCGCCACCTGGCGCAAGCCACCATCTTGAGCCGCGCCGCCGTCGCGCTGGGGACCAACCTCCTGCACGTCGACAGCGACGCCATCGCCGCTCGCTTGGCCAGCGAGCCCTGGCTCAAGCAGGTCCGCGTCCGCCGCGAGCTGCCGAACATCCTGCACATTGAGCTCATCGAGCACGAGCCGGCTGCGCTGGTCTCGCTGGAGTCGATCTACCTCTGCGACAGCGACGGCGTGGTCTTCAAGCGAGCCCACCCCAGCGAGTATGGCGAGCTGGCCGTGATCACCGGCATCGGTCGCGCCGGCTATGTGCTTGAGCCGACCTATGCCCGCGCCCAGATTCGCACCGCGCTCGTCGCCCTGGGGCGCTACCAGCACGAGCCGGGTCGGCCCCCGATTGGCGAGATCCACATCGATCGCTTCGTTGGCCTGACGCTGTACACCCGGGCCGGCATGGCGCTGCAGCTAGGCCAAGGCACCCCGGACGAGCTCGACGCACGCCTCGCCCGCTTTGACACGCTGTGGCGAAAAATCAGCCGCGGCGAGCCGCTGCCGCAGATGGTCTATCTGAACAACCGCGCCCACCCCGACCACCTCACCGTGCGCTACCCCGGCGCCGTCGCACCGTAGGCCACCGAGCGCTCTACGCCGCGCTGCGCGCCCCGGCTCCCAGCGCCAACAGCTCGCCGGTCACTTCAGCGGCTTCGATCACGCTGTTTTGCTCGACGGGATCGCGAACCAGCTCGGCCACTTGCGACAGCAGATCGCGCATAGCCTGGCCATCGCTCGACTCGCGCAGGAGCAGCCAGCGCATCGCTTCGCGCGGCACGCTACCGACGCTGAGCAAGCGCACGATGATCGGGCTGATCTCGGCCGCGACGCCCAAAAAGACCAGCAGCATGCCCAGCATGGCCTTGGGTCGCTCATGGCTGAGGTTGCTGCCATAGGCTCGCAGGGCGGCGTCTCCGCTCGTCGCTGTGCGCTCGGGCAAGCCCTCAGCCACGCCCAGGCGACGCAGATCCGACAGCACCAGCTGCGAGCGCGCCCGCTCCTCGCGATGATGATGTTTTAGCAAGTTTGCTAATTGTTCATCAGCGACGCGCTCGGAGGCCCGACTGAGAACCGTCTGCATGTGCTCGGACTGGTGGGCCAGGTCGAGCAGGAAGGCGACGTACTTCGGCCGCAGGGACAGCGGCGGGCGCATCAGGTAGCGCACCGTCGCTACACGATAGCCGCGGGCCGCTGCCTGAATTCGCGCTTGTAGGGTTTCAACCATCTCCATCGGAGAGCGAGGCTGGCTAGGCGCCATGTCCAACTTCTAGAGTAATGCATGAATCCGACGGAGCAGTAGTTTTTGCAGCTTTTTTTGCCGCATTTTCCGTCGGAGAATCCGCTGGCTCGGAGAATTTTTCAGGCCCCCAAACGCCGGCCAAAGTCCCGCCCCTCGTAGCGGCCGACCACCGCGTGTGCCGCCGGCTCATCCGCCAACAAAGCCCTGACGCAGCAGCCACTCTGCCGTCAGCACCGAGCCGCCGGCGGCCCCCATCCGCGTGTTGTGCGACAGCAGCACGAACTTGACGCCGTGCTCGCCAAGGGCCGTCTCCGCCCGCAGGCGCCCGACGACGGTGGTCATGCCGCCGCCGGTGTCGCGATCCAGGCGCGGCTGCGGTCGATTCAGCTCCTCGCGCACGGCGATCATTTGCGCAGGCAACGAGGGCAGATCCAGCCCACGCAGCGACTCGCCCATGCGCAGCAGCGCCTCTTTTACGGCGGGCAGCGGCGCCGGTCGCTCCGTCGCGATGTACACCGCTTCGGTGTGGCCATCCAGCACCGGGACGCGCGTGCACGTGCACGAAAGCAGAAGCGGCAGCGGCTCGATCGCCGCCTCGCTGGTCGCCCCCGCCGACGGAGGAACGTGGCAGCGACCGAGGATCTTGCGCGTCTCGATCTCGACCTTCTCTTCCTCTTTGGCGATGTAGGGGATGACGTTGTCGAGGATGTCCAAGGCCAGGACCCCCGGCGAGCGGCCCGCCCCCGACACCGCCTGCAGCGACGTCATGATCACCCGCGAAAGGCCGAACGCATCGTGCAGTGGCCGCAGGCAGATGACCAGGCCGGTGGCCGTGCAGTTCGGTCCCGGGGCGATGAAGCCACGCCAGCCACGCCGTCGCTGCTGCAGTCGCAGAAGCTCGGCGTGCTCGGGATTTACGCCGGGCACCAAGATCGGCACATCGGGCTCGTAGCGATAGGCGCTCGCCGTCGAAAAGACCGGCACATGGGCCGCCAGCATCGGCTCGATGGCCTTGGCGGCATCGCTCTCAAGCGCAGAAAACACGACATCGAAGTCCGTCCCGGCTCGGCTGGCCAGGCCCGCGGCATCGACGACGGTCAGGTCCATGGCCTCGGCTGGCGGGGACTCTGCCGAGCACCAGCCCAGCGGCCCCAGCGCTTCACGATAGGTCTTGCCGGCGCTGCGTTCGGAGGCAGCCAGCACCTGCGCGGTAAACCATGGGTGCCGAGCCAGCGCGAGCAAGAACTGCTGCCCCGCTACTCCCGTCGCTCCCAAGATCGCTGCTCGCAGCTTTTTTTGCATGTTGATGCGTCAAGCTAGCACATCTGCAGCGGCGCTGACTTGACGGCACGGCCCGGCCGGTGCGACGAGATCGCGCGGTGGATCAGCACAGCCCAAAGCCCAGCCGACCGCGGCTCTTGCTCGTCGATAACTACGACTCGTTCACGTTCAACCTGGCGCAGGCCCTGGCGGTGGCGGGAGCGGCGGTCGAGGTAGTGCGCAACGACGCGCTCAGCGTGCCGGAGGTGCTGCGCCAGGGGCTGTCGGGCCTGGTGATCTCACCGGGCCCCGGTCAGCCCAGCCAGGCTGGAAAATCCCCGGCGCTCTTGGCCGCGGTGCTCGCCGAGCGTCCGGACTGGCCGATCCTGGGCGTGTGCCTGGGCCATCAGATGCTGGCCGAGGGCTTCGGGGCACGCGTCGAGCGAGCGAACCGACCGATCCACGGCAAGATCTGGCAGATCCGCCGCGCGCCGCCACCGCCTAACCCGACCGACGACGATCCGCTGTGGCAGGGCCTGCCGCCGCTGCTGGCGGCGACGCGCTATCACTCGCTGGTCGTCGCGCCCACATCGCTGCCCCCCTGCCTGCGGGTCAGCGCCTGGAGCGCCACCACCCCCGACGAGCCCGCCGACGAGCCGGTGATCATGGCCCTGCATCACGTCGAGCGCCCGCTGTTTGGCCTGCAGTTCCACCCCGAGTCGATTGGCTGCCCGCTGGGTCCCCGCCTGCTGGAAAACTTCGTCGCCCTCTGCCGCCAAAGCGACGACGAGCGACGGGAATAAGCAAATCAACGGAGCCCGCGGAAGCGGGTCCGAAGAAATCCTGATGTGGGGACGAAGATCGAGCGAGGAGGGGGGCGGGAGCGGCGGCAAGCGCCGCGGGACGGCAGGAGGTTAGGCGCTCTTCACGCGCTTGAGCTCGCTGAGTAGCTCGGGCAGCGCTTTTTCCCACTGCGCCACCAGGCCGTAGTCGGCAAGCTGGAAGATCGGCGCCTCGGCGTCCTTGTTGATGGCGACGATGACCTTCGAGCCCTTCATGCCGGCGAGGTGCTGGATCGCGCCGGAGATGGCGATGGCGATGTACAGGTCCGGGGCGACGACCTTGCCGGTCTGGCCGACCTGCAGATCGTTCGGCACCATGCCGGCGTCGCAGGCGGCGCGGCTGGCGCCCATGGCGGCCCCCAGCACGTCGCAGATCTGCTCGATCTGGGCGAAGTTCTTGCCGTCTTTCATGCCGCGGCCACCCGAGACGACGATGCGGGCCTCGGTGAGGTCGGGACGATCGCGCTTCTGGGTCTGAAGCTCGACGAACTCGGCGCCGCGGGCGTCGATGTCGCCAGGTGCGACAGCGCTGACCGGGCTGCTGCTGCCGCTTGGGGCGGCGCGCGGGAACTCGGTCTGGCGAGCGCTGACCACAGCGACTGGGCTGGTGATCTCCAGCGTCTGGTAGACGTTGCCGGCATTGGTGGCGCGACGGAACTGACGCGCCGACAGCACGCCGCTGATGTCCGGGGCCAGGCCCGCATCGAGCAGACCGGCGACGCGCGGCAACAGGTCCTTACCGACCGAGGTGCTGGTGCCGCCGACGAACGAGGCGCCCTGTTCTTTGGCGACGCGGGCGACGATCGGGGCGTAGG
>DAORCZ010000180.1:5603-11034 GCA_035345735.1 Pseudomonadota bacterium
CCGACGAACGAGGCGCCCTGTTCTTTGGCGACGCGGGCGACGATCGGGGCGTAGGTCTCGGCGAGGTAGTGCTTGAGCGCCGGCGCTTCGACCTTGAGCACCGCATCGGCGCCAAAGGTCGCGGCCTGATTCGCTGCGCCACCGATGTTGTCACCAATCAGCAGGAACAGCAGCTTGCCGCCCTGCGCCTTGTGCACGGCCCGCGCAAAGGTGATTGCCGAGAGTGCCGCTGGACGCAGCGCGCCATCCGCCTGCTCCAGATAGATAAGTACGTTTCCCATCTTTGTACCCTTCTTCCTTGAGAGCAGTCGGTTACAGGACCTTGGCTTCGCTGCGCAGCTTCTCGACGAGCTCGGCCACTGAGCCCACCTTCTTGCCCGCCTGGCGAGCCGGCGGCAGCTCCGAGCCGTGCGTCTTGACGACGAGGCCCGTGCCTACACCCAGCCCAGCGACGGTCAGCGCTTCGATGGGCTTGTCCTTGGCGGCGCGAATGCCCTTGAGCGAGGCATAACGCGGCCCCTCGGGATAGGCGAAGGTGGCGGCGGTGCGCGCGCCCTTTACGGCGTGCGGCGAGATGATGCGCAGATCGACGGTGACCACGGCCGGCAGGCGGACCTTCTTGATCTCGACGCCGTTATCGACCTCGCGGCCGACCAGCAAGGCCTTGCCGCCATCGGTGACTTGGATGCTGCAGGCAAACGTCGCCTGCGGCCAGCCCAGAAGCGCTGCCAGGCGCTGACCGACGTCGTTGCCTTCGTTGTCGGCGGCCAGCTTGCCCATCAGCACCAGATCCGGCTGATCGCGACGGACCAGCTTCTCAAGCGTCTTGGCGACGATCGCAGCGTCGAGCTCTTCGTCTTTGGCTTCGACGCGGATGGCCTTATCGGCGCCCATCGCCAGCGCCGAGCGAAGCTGCTGCTGCACGTCGCTGGGTCCCAGCGAAACGACGGTGACGGAGCCCTGGCGAGTGGCGGGGGCGGCGCCGTCTTCGGTCAGCCGCAGCGCGGCCTCGACGGCGTACTCGTCGAACTGGTTGAGCTGCCAGTTGGCAGCGCTGAGATCGAGGGCATTGCCCTTGAGCTTGATCTTCTGTCCTGGGTCGGGGATGCGTTTGGCGGTGACCAGAATCTTCACGGTTCCACTCCTCTTACGGCCAGTGGGCAGACGGTGGGCCACTGGATAGCACTAGATAGTTCTAGATACCACTGGATAGTTGCGGCGGGAAAGCCCGTCGTGCAGCGACGTCTGGCGGTGCGGTAAGTGACGGTAGCGATGGAGCTTTTCAGACCTAGTCGGCGTCGATGGCCGCGGCCGCGGCATCTGGGGCCGGGGCGGAGGCCGGCGGGCTGGGGGCGCTCTCGGCAAACTCGGCGCGGCGGGCCCATAGCAGCACGATGCCGGTGGCACCCAGGACGCCAGCCGGTAGCTGGGCGGTGTCGGGAATGTGGAAGGCCATGGCCCCCGCAACGATCGCCGCCAACGAGACCAGAATCGCCGGAAACCAGCTCAGGCTGCGTCGCTGAAACAGCCCAGCCGCGATCAGCGTGCACAGCACAAACAAGCCGCCAAAGATCGCCAGATCGCGGGCCACAGCCGCCCCCTCGCGATACACATAGGGAGCGCGCAGCACGGCAAAAAACAGCGTGCCGGCGTAGAGCAAGAAGCAGCACCCCACCATATCGGGCGCGACGGTTCGGCGGGCAGACATACCGGCAGCCTATCGCGCTTCGCCCTCGCTGTCACTCCGCGAACGCCGCCTTAGAAGGTCGCCTCTCGTACCGACGCCCCCAACCACCCGCAACGCCCCCAACCCCCAGCAACACCAACAACAGCCCGTAAGGCTGGGGCCGCAGCGGATCTCGTTTTTTCGGCGCCCCGACGAAAAAATGAGTCCGCGTCCGCGGGGGCCCCAGCCGTGCAGCAAGGTCACGCTGAGGTCATCCGCAGCTCAATATGTAAACACCCCCCTAGCTCGCCAAGTCAGCGACGTAACCCACCGGCTGACTGCTGCGGGCCCAGAAGCGCAGGGCCGAGGCATCGATCTCAAGGACGCGCTCAGCCGCCTCGGGCGGGAGCAGAACATGGGTCTCGGGGCTCTGCAGGAGGCCCGTCTGGGGCTGCGAGCGCAGCAGATCGGCCAGCAAGTTTCGGCGACGCGGACGCGGACGCACCTGGCTGCGATCCAGCTCGCGCAGCGGCGGAGCAATCTCGTCGGGCGGCAGGCGCTCGACGACGGCCAGCGCCCCCAAGAGCAGCTGATCGTAGAGCGCGTCGTTGACCAACAGATAGCCAATGCGGCCCGAGCGCTGCACAAAGTGGAAGCGTCGCGCCCCCGGCTTGATCTGTCGCACGGCCCAGCGATCGCAGATGTTGCGCACGCGATTCCAGGTCTCGTGCTGCAGACGGTCGACGGTGCGCTGGGCTTCGCGCAGGCGATTGGCTTCGGCATCGCTGGCCTGCTGCGCGGCGAACTGGCGCTGCCGCTCGGCCTCTTCCTGAGCATGCTGCTCGACGGACTTCTGCTTCTTATCGCGTCGGTCCTGCGTATCGACCTGCAGCTTCTGCTTCTTGTCGACGAGACCGGCTTTCAAGAGCTTGTCGCGCAGATTTTGAATCGCCATGGGCCGATCTTCATCAACAGCCGTCGATGATGCAACCCCCAATGCATGCCGACGGCAAGAAGTCCCGCCGGACGGGAATCGGGCGGGGCGGCGAGACCCGGGTTACGGACGCTGCATGCGCGGCACCGGCTGATGACAGCGCAAGAGATACATCGCCCGCGGCCGCGGCAGACTGAAGAACGGCTCGCTTTCCAGCGTCTGGCAGGCGGGGCTCTGGGCGGGATGAAACGAGATACGATAGGGCGATCCGGCGGCCCACCACGAGACCTCTTCTCCCTCGGTGGTCTGGCCGGTGCGATTGAAAAAAGTGATGAAGCGACGGGCGCCGTTGACCTCGAAGCCACCGTCGATCTGGTCGCTGGGGACGCCGCGTGCTTCCAGGCGACGCACCAAGGTGTCACGAGCCTGATTCCACGCCAGGTATTCGCGAGTGCCCAGTAGCGACAGCAGCCCAATCACACCAATGCCGATCAGCGGCTTCCAGGTGGTGGGCCAGTGTTCGCGCTGGGTCTGCCGCAGCGCCAGGATAAAGACCAGCGGCAGGACCGGCAGCAGGTAGCGATCGAAGATGAACGGCCCCGTGCACAGGTGCCACAAGAGGTAGCAGGTCCCGACGGCTCCCAAGAGCAGCGCCCGCGTCTCGGAGACCTCGACGATGGGAGCCGGCTGCGCGCGAAGCAGGGCCATAAGCTGCCCCCAGGCCAAGCGCACACTCGGCCGCAGGAGCGCGATGGCATAGACCCCCGAGATCGTCGTGATCACCGTCAGCAGCACGCCGAACCACAGCCCGCTGTGTAGCGGCGGCGATACTCCCAGATAGCTGTCGAGGATCGTCGGGGGGCCCAGGCCCAGCAGGTGAAAAATGTTGTCGAGATACGGCATCGTCTGGTGATGCCGATACGGCTGCGGCGAGGGCGGCAGGGCGTAGCGCGTCTCGTTGATGGCCATAAACAGCGCGTAGCCAGCCAGGAGGCCCCAGGCGATGCGCGCCCCACGCAGCGGCAGCGACACCGGACGGCGCGATAGCCACAGAACCATGGCCAGCGGCGAAATGAACAGCCCGAAGTAGTGCAGGAGGATCACCGCGTGCTCCAGCGGATGCCAGCCGACCTCCAGCATGCGGGTCCAGGTCTCGCGGTTCGCCACCGTCGCTCCGTGGACATGGGTGTACCAGCGCTGGAACGATCCAAACATCAGCAGCACCGGCAGGCACAGCAGCACACCGCGGCCCAGCGCCGGGCGCCACCATGCCGCCCCATGACGTCGCCGGCTATCGATCGCCACGTAGAACAAGAAGCCGGGCAGCGTGATCACCGCGAACTGCCGCGTCAGCGCCGCAACCCCCAGTAGGCCGCCAGACAAGACCAGGAAAATCGGCCGCGGTCGATCGTGCGGCAGGGCAGCGCAGGCACAGACCAGCGAAGCCAGCAGCCAGACCAGCCACGGCACGTCGGTCATGTAGGTGAACGACAGGTTCACGTACCAGGGCGAAAAGCCCATCGCCCACGCGCTCAGGAGCGCGCCAAGCACCGCCAGACCGCACTGCCGGGCCAGGATGTAGCAGACGACCATTCCGACGGCGGCGAAAGCCAGGGTGCCGCAGCGCAGGACGACATACGAGTCGCCGACCCAGCGCAGGAGAGCCGCTCCCCAGACGGCGTGCGACAGCAAGCCAGGCGCGGCCCAGTCAAGGATGCGCAGCTTGCCGGTCTGCGCCATGTAGCGAGCCGTGTAGGCATAGGCCCAGTCGTCGTTTAGCGGATAGTCTCCGCCGATTCCCACGCAGGCGACGATCAGCGCAAACGAGACGAGGAGCGCGACGACAGGCAGAAGGTCGACACGACCGAGTGGCGGCGACGACTCGGGCGGCGATTCGATCGATCGCGGAGCGGGACTGGCCGGCGACGTAGACATGGCGGCGTCGCGGTCTAGCGCAGGCCGTCGACCGGACGCAGGCGAGCCGCCAGCCACGCCGGGTAGAGCGTCGCGCCCAGCGACAGCGCCAGCGCCGCGCCAACCACCGCCAAAAGCTCGCTGGGGTTCACCTTCACCGGCAGCTTGGTGATGTAGTAGACGTCGGTGTCGAGCGGCAGGCCGTAGCGGTCAAACGCCCAGCACACGGCATAGCCCGCCAGCGCCCCGAGCATCGTCCCCAGCACACCCATGCTTAGCCCGTGCCACAGGAAGATGCGCAGCACCGCGAAGTTCGAGGCACCCATCGACTTGAGGATGGCGACCTCGCGCCCTTTTTCGAGGACCAGCATGATGCCGTTGCTGACGATCGACGAGGCGGCGACGAGGATGATGAAACACAGGGCGATGAACATGGCGATCTTTTCCAGCTTCAGCGCCGTAAACAGGCTGGCGTTTAGGTGCTGCCAGTCCTGCACATAAAACCCACCGCCCAGCGTCGGAGCCGCAAGCTGGGTCTGCACCGCGCTCATCGCCGGCTCGGTCTCGTTTGGGGTGCGCAGCTTGAGCTCGATCTCGCTGACCTCGTCACCGACGCCCAGGAACTTCTGCGCCGTGGCGAGCAGCATGTAGACGTACTTGCTGTCGTACTCGTACATGCCGGAAAAGAAGATCGCTGCGACGCGGAACGGGCGGGCCTTGGGGATCGATCCGGTCGGTCCGATCTCGCCCATCGGCGACACCACATGCACCTCGTCGCCGACGTAGACGCGCAGATTTTTGGCCAGCTCGCGACCGATCACCACGCCGGGCAGCACGCGCTTGGGCCGCGGTGGTGGGGCAGGACGTACGACCGGCTCACCGCCGCTGGGAATCTTTTCCGACGCACTGTCGCCGGG
>DAORCZ010000181.1:0-11019 GCA_035345735.1 Pseudomonadota bacterium
GAAGTTGATGTCCTTGCCAGCCGGGAGCGGTGCGCCGCCGGCCCGCCACACCCCCGCCACCACCGTATCTGGACAAAGCGGCTGCGGCGAGACCGTGCTAGGTACCGCGCAGAAGCAGTCAGCCGCTTCCGGCATGCAGGCCGCGACGATCCCCGGGTCCGAGGGATTGGGGGTCGCGCTCTGCGCCCAGCCCTGGCAGCAGGTCGCGCTGCACTGCGGCAGGTAGGCATCGGGCAGCCCGCCTGGCTGGGTGCTATCGACGAAGCCGACCTGACACTGCGCCACCCCATTTTGGTACTTGGGCATGATCTCCAGGCAGTTGGCCCCGACCTTGTTGCGCACCTTTTCCGCGACCGCATCGAGCGCCGAGGGATAGTTGGCGGCGTCGCAGATGCTGCGCTCGACCGCGACATCGGGGCTGAGCTGGCGCAGAAACGCCGACAGCCGGTACTGCGCCTGACCAAAGAAGCCCTTGGGACTGGTGGTCAGCTTCATCTGCGGATCTGGGTCGTAGCAGGCGGCCTGCGTCTTTTCGCCGCGATTGAGCGCGTTGGTCGACACGTCGCCCGCCGCGGTGCCCGCGATCTCAAGACGGCCGTTGCCCGTATAACCGCGGGCCATGAAGTCCTGCAGCGAAGGCGTCCAGATGCCGGCCACCACCAAGCGATCCGACCGACGCAGCGAGCTGAGGAACTTGGCGTACTTGGTCGTCGGCTCTAGGAAGCTGCCCGTCGCCTCGCGGCAGTTGTGCTTCAGGCCCGGAGTGGTCATCGGCTCGTCGCAGACTAGCGACTTGGCGATGCAGCGATAGTCGAGGTTGAAGCAGTTGTAGCCCGGTGCCGGATCCTGCGGATCGCAGCTTGCGCTGGTCGGGTCCAGGACCGAGCGCTGCGCGAGCTGCACGGAGCAGTCGTCTTCATCGGTAATGAAGATGACGGCGAGCACTGAGTTGTCGCGCAGGAAGCCCTTGTTTTCGGTCAAGTGACCATCGAGCGAGCGTTTCATGGACTCCAGTGGGGACTCGACGCCACAGCCGTAGTCGCCGACCAGGCCGATGCACTTGAAGGCGCGCTCGGCGACGGTGCTCGCCGACAGGCCGGCGGCGTTGGACGGCGTGACGTTGATGCGGTCACCGTCCTTCGCAATCCACAGATCGCGTGGCACGAACGTTGCGTCCGGACACAGCGCCGCGACTCCGCTGGTGATGTTGCCGTTGCATGCGACAGCAAACTCGCTGCCCTGATCCGCGCTCTGGATGCGCGCACTGCACGGCTTGTTCTGCAGCAGACCATCGTCGCCTTTGGCCGTGTTGCAGCGCGAGTCCGGACTGCTCGGAAAGCCGGTCTTTCCGGGTGGCACAGTCCCGACATCGGTGGTGATCACGCCGATGTGATAGTTGGTCTTCAGGTCATCGATCTTCTTCATGAATCCGGGAATTGCCGAGGCGATGGCCCGCTGCTTGGGACTCATCGAGACCGAGTTATCGACCACAAACAGAATGTCGACATCCTTGGCAAGACGCAGATCCACGGTCGTGTTGCCCGTCGCTGCCGCACAGCGGTTCAGTGCCTCGCTGCGCTCACAGATATCCGCCCCCGGCGGAATGGGACAAGGGGCCGCCACATCGGGAGCGGTACAGCCCAGGTGCAGACCGGAAAACAACACGCCCATACCCAAAAAGGAATCTGACCATCGACGGCGCATAGGAAGCTCCTTTATCAGGCAGAATCCCAGCAAACAGCGACGGAGTGTTCCGTCTGTCGGGGATTCCTAGAGGCAGGGGAGCAGAGTCCTATCCACTTCCGGACCCCACTTCTCTCTGCTTTCAACCATTAGGCCGGGAGCCCCGAATTTCCTTACGGCGGACTTACTTCCGATGCCCAAATTTTTTCAGGAATTTCAAGACAGAAGAAACTGCGCGGAAGGCGGGGGGAGATTCCTTTTTTGCGCGAATTTCGCAGCGGCGCTTAGCGCACAGTCAGCTCAGGAATCGGCACACCCGAGACCTGACCGCGCGACTCGATGTGGCGGATCATCACCAGCCCCGGCGAGGAGCCGCGATACGCACCTTCGAGCAACAGGCTAAGGCTGCGCTTGCCGCGGAAGGGCACGGTCACGATCTGCATCTGCGTGCCGCCCTGGCCCTGCTGGCCATAGATCAGCTGGCCGCGATAGTCCGACAGGATGTCATCGGTCTGCTTGACCGAGGTCGTGGTCGGCACGGCGATGATGGCGTAGTGCTCCAGCGGATCGCGGCTGGGATCAAGATCGATGGTGAGCGAAAACTCTTCGCCAACCGCGACCCCCGGCTTGCTGGCGCGCACCCGGGCCCAGGTCTTGTTCGGTGTCGGCTCCATGCGCACCAGATCCTTGCGATCGATGCGTGCGATCGAGCCCGCTCCCAGCTCGACGGTGGAAGGACCGCGCAGGGTCTGATCAAAGCGCAGGGTCTCGCCCCCCGCCCGACCAGCCTCAGTCGCCTTGGCCCGGCTGCCCACAAGAAGCTGAAGCTCCAGGAAGCGCACCATGGCCATCGGCGTCGAATACACCCCGCCGAGCAGCGCCGGTCCCTGCAGGAGGCCCGGCTCCTGCGTCAGGATCATGCCGCGCGTCACCTGGCGATAGAGCTTGGCGAAGTTCGCCAGATCGCCCTTCTGATAGTAGGCAGTCGCCAGATCGGTCAGGTACTGCAGGCCGCCGACCCGCTCGAAGGCGCGCAGGAAGCGGAAGGTGTCGTAGGCCTTGGAAAACGCAATCTCCGTGTCCTGGGCATCCAGATCCAGGCGCGGCAAGAGCTTCTCGGTGGCCCAGCGCGTCACCGCATCATCGGTCAGCACGCGGTACACCACCTGGCCATCGATCTCGACGGGGATCACCGCCTGACCGCTGCTGTCAAAGCCGGCCTCGGAGTCGGTCTTGTAGTTCTTTTGCTGCAGCGCCTGACGAATGCGACCCAGCATGGCCTGCGCCGTGGTCAGTGCCTGCCGCAGCCGCGCATCGGCCGAGTTGGCCTGTTCGAGCGCCTTGATCGTCGAGATCAGGTTGCGCCCGACCCAGCCGGTCCATAGCGGGTTGTAGGCGATGCCCGGATAGGGACGACACAGACCTTCACCGGCCTTGTCGCAGAAGGCTTCGTCGAGATCGCGGATGTCCTTGTCGATGCCGGTCCGCAGCGTGTGCCCCAGACCTTCGTCATCGATCAGGCGCTTGCTGATCGCCGCCACCAGCACGGCGCGCACCGCGGCGCGAGCCGACAGCGCCTCGGCGTGACCGAACCAGGACTCGGTGGTGGTGACGATGTTCATCACCACGCCGCGCAGCAGCGGCCCGGCGCCGGGATAGATGCGCATGGTCTCGCCGGCGGCCAGCTCCACCTTGCTGCCCTCGCCGAAGACCAGGCGGGAATAGGTCACCGGTTGCTCGGACAGCGACAGTAGGTTCAGGCGTCTCTGATCGCGAGTCTGACCGTTGCCATCGCGCAGCGTGACCAGAAGCTCGCCGGGCTTGTACAGCGACAGCGGCAGATCGATCGTCGCGTGCCCCGGTGCCACCGGACGCTGGAAAGGAGCGGCCACGCCCACACCTTCGGCTGTCAGCGTCAGAGTGTCCTTGGTGTCGTTGCTGGTGTCGATCGGTACGGTCAGGCGAGCCCCTGGCACGAAGCTGCGCGCCACGCGCACCTCGGCCGCGACATCGCGCTTCACATCGACCGCGGTCTGAGCCGTGGCGTAGTCCAGGCTGCGGATGCCGATCACCCGCACCACCAAGCGCCCGGTCTGCGGCGGCAACGTCACGCGAACGCTGCCCACGCCGTTTTCATCGGTGGTGACCGTGCCGCAGAACACCACCTTGCGGTCGCCCTCGCGGATCTCTTCGCTGGGCTCGGCGGATGCTTCCTGGCCACTGCTACCGCCGCGACCTCCCCGCCCCCCGGGGGATGGCCGACCCGCGACCATCGGGGCAGCCATGCGCATCGCAGGAGCCGCGCCAATCGAGCCGTACCCGACTCCGCCGCCCCCACTGCCGCGACCAACCAGGCCCAGCCCGCCGATGCCGAAGGAGGCGCTGGCCTTGGCGGGAGGCCCGGAGGAGTCATCGCCCAGCAGCGAGTCCAATTCCTTCTTGGCCCCGCTCTTACCCCTGCGCATGGTCATGGGAGGAGCGGGACGGACCGGCTTGGGCGGCGGGTCTTCGATGTACTCCTCGATCATGCCGGTGTTGTCGGTCCAGCTCGACACCGAGCGCGAGGCGTTGCGCAGCGAGTCGCCGAGCGCGCTGGCAAGCGGTGTCGCTGGGGCACGCGCCGGAACGCGGTTGTCATAGACCTCGATGACTGCGCTCACCTGGGCCGGCTTGTCCGCCAGATCGCGGGCCCGAATCGAAAGCGGCAGCGTCGCAAACGGTCGCCCTTCAGTCGGCGCCTCGATGGCCAGCTTGAGGCCGGTCGGCATCATGCCCACCGCCCAGCCTTCTTTGAACTCGTCGTTGATGAAGCCGCCGATCGTCACCAGGGTCCACGGCGGCAGGAGCTCAACCTCTAGCTGCTTGCGGGCTGGCAATTCGGCCGGCAGCGGGATGCGCCGCGACTCGAAGCTGCCGTCGGACTTGGGCTGGTGGGCAAACAGAATCGGGCTCTTGATGAGCGCGTTCACTGTCAGGTGCAGCTTGCCGTCTGAGGGCAGCACGGAATCGACGCTGAAGGGATCGCTGCCGCCCTTTTTGCTCTCGACAAATAGGTCACGCCCGGGCACCTGCACGGTGTTCTCATACGGCGCCACGCTGACCCGATGCACCGTCGAGACATTGCCCGAGATGGCCAGCATCTCGCGCTCGACGTGCGACGAGCCTTCAAACTGATGGCGCAGGCTGCCGCGCGGCGTCACCACCTCGATCTGAAACGGTCCCGAGTGACCGCCGACATTCAGCGTGCCGGCCAGCTTTCCGCCTTCGGCCTTGAGCGTCTGCGAGGGGCCAGCGTAGGTGCCGTTGCAGCCGGGCAGCATGCAGCGGCTGTGCACCTCGACCTCGCCGCTATACGCGCGATTCGAGACGCGAAGCTCGTTCTTGAAGTTCAGGCCGTTGCCCCAGCGCAGGCCGGCGCCCGCCGCGTTGCCCAGAAACCAGCCGGCCGGCAGCGACTCTAGCTCGTCGGGCTTGGTCAGCTTGCGAAACTCGTGGGCAAACGACACCGAGCCCAGCGAGCCCTGCACCACCGCAAAGGTCGCCGTGCCCTTGGCCTTGCCGCCCTGGATCTGGACGTCGGCGCGATACTCGCCCAGCTCCAGCGGGGCTTTGTCGCCATCCATGATCTCGATGACCGCGACGCCATTTTTGTCGAGCACGCCTTTGTGATCTTTGGCCTGGCTGTCGCGCTTCTGCACCTTGGCCGTCCACTCGGCCCCGGGGCGCCCCAGCGACAGCAGACGCAGGTAGACCTTTTCGTTCGGCCAGTACTGCGGCTGATCGACAGTGACCGAGGTGAAGTCCAGCCGCAGTGCGGCGGCCACGCGATCGCTGGCGGCCACCGCCTTGTGGCTGTCCATGTCGACGCGGAAAAACTTCGACTCTTGCATGCCCTTGGGTCGCTTGCGAACCACACGACCCGAGGCCACACCGACAGAAAAAGCCAGACCCAAAGAGAGGATGCTCAGCGCCCAGCGGGCAGGCTGCGATCGACCCGGAAGCATGGATTCCCCCATGACTAGATGGAATATGGAAAAGCGGCGGGGCGACGCCGAATGACGTCGCCAGCGTAGGACTTAGAGTGCGGCAGAGACTAGAAGTTCCCAGAAAGGGCGAGACCGGTGCTGGCGGGGCTGATGGTCGGCGTGAGCTGGATCTTCTGGTTCCAGGCGTAGACCGGAACGCGCTGCTTGCTGGCGGCGCCGGCGATGAGCAGCGCCAGACCCGTCCCCTGCGCCAGGCCCGAGAAGGCCAAGCCCACGATCGAAATACCACGCGCCGCGTCGTTGGGCAGGGTGGTCATGGCGATCCACGGACCCAGCACCGGGATGTAGTTCGGCCACATCTGGCGGGTGGGATACTCGGTCTGTTCATAGACCGCCTGGGCCATGGCGGCGATGCCGCTGTGGATCAGCCAGCTCACGCCGAGCGTCACTGCACCACCGATGATCATGCCGTAGCGCGGCTTCAGATCGTAGCGCACGACCTGACGCGGCATCATCGGCGGCGGCGGGGCGGCATACATCGGCTGCTGTCCCGGCGGCTGGACGTAGACCGGCTGGTTGGGATCGCCAGGCTGGACATAGACCGGCTGACCCGGCTGCATGGGCTGCGCCGGCTGGACATAGATCGGCGCGCCCGGCTGACCGTTTGGCGGCGGCTGGACGTAGACGGTCTGACCCGGCTGTACCTGATAGACCGGTCCCACCGGCTGCGGCGGCGTCTGGGCCCCGACGGCCGGTGGAGCCGGCAGCACGGGGGCTGAGCTGACGTTGGGGGCGCCCTGCGCTCCGGCGAGCGCGCTCCAACCAATGGATGCAAGCACTACGCTTGTGCCAAGCAGCTGACTCGTCTTCATCGTGATTCCCTCTAGCTAATGTGTTCCTGAGTCCGACTCGGTTCTTTGATACTAGCGCTGTTTGACGGGGCTGAGCACGCCAGATTCTGCGTCGCCACGCATGTGGGCAACATGACTGCGATCTTATGCCTGGACCGTCGGTCCCGCCCCGCCCCCGTGATAAGGTGCCGTCGATGCTGCCCACCCAAGCCAGAGGCTCGCGATGAGCGGAAGCCACGTCGAGCTGTTCTTTACCTCGCCCCGCAAGCTGCCGCGGCCAAGTCGCTTGCCAGGCCGCGTCGTCGTGCTGGATGTCGCCTTCGCTGCCGATGGCCTGGGCACGTCCTTCGACGAGATTACGCGCCCGTTCATCGAGGGACTGGGGGGTCGCCTGGCGGCCTGGGTCGATCACCACGACCACGAGCGACACGCCGACTATCGCCGCGACCCGCGCTTTGTGCTGGCCACCAAAGCCCAGCACGGCGCCTGTCCCGAGATGGTCACCGAGGAGCTCGTGGCTTCCGTCGGCCCCATTGGATCGATCCTCTGCCACCTCGACGTCGATGGCCTGTATGCCGCAGCGAAGTGGCTGCGCGGCGGACGTGAGCCCTATCCCGGGGCCGATGAGGATGCCCGCGCCATCGATACCCGCACCGGCACACCGTCGGCGCGCGCCCTGCGCATCGATCACGCGCTGCGGGCTCGCTTCCGCGATGATGCGCTGAAGCATCGCATCGTGCAGCACCTGGCCTCGGGTCTGCAGGGCGACGAGCACGCGGCCGTGATCGCCGAAGCGGCCGCCGAGTTTGCCGCCATGGCCGCGGAGACCAGCCGCCTATCGGGTCTGTTTCAGCGCCGCGGACGCGTGGCCTACGTCGACGCCCAGAGCCTGGCGCGCGGTCCGTTCGACAAGACCGATCTCTTGCTCGCCGGACAGACCCAGGCCGAGATCGCCGTCGTCCGACACGCCGGCTTCGTCGTCGTCGCCGCTGGCTTCGACTCGGGCATCGACTTCGTCAAGCTGTTCGAGCTAGGCGGCGGCATGCCCACCCGCGTCTCGCTGCCCGAAGCCCGCCTCGACGAAGTTCTGCACAAGCTCAGCAGCTAGAACGCCTGGCGACCGGAGCCCCGGTGGCGGCTGAGGAAGTCGACACCTCGACTGAGCGGCCCTGGGGGTCGGAGTCCCCGCGCTGGCGACACAATCCCCAAAGTGTGTCTGCGATCGCCCCTCGCTAGAGTGCCCCTCACGGCATCGACAAGCTGATGCCAGGAGGAGTGAACGATGGGTAACCTGTGGATGAAAATGCGACGACTTCCTGCGATGGTGATGGCCTCGGTTTTGACGCTGGGCCTCTCGGCGCAGGCGCTGGCCCTGCCAGTTGGAACCGAAGAAGAACTGCAGCAAGCCGAAGAAGAAGCACTGCGCAACCCGCCCACCTGGGAGCAGCTCTACGCCTCCGCGGTCGACTTCACGGCGATCGTTGCGCTGTCGAACTGCTCGGGCTCGCTGGTGCGCTTCAAATCGTCGCGGACCTCGGACTTCGCGATGGTGCTGACCAACGGTCACTGCGTCGGCGGCAGCTTCATCAAGCCGGGCGATGCGCGGGTCAATGTCCTGGCCCTGCGTAGCTTCAACCTGCTGCCCTCAAGCGGCACGGGCACGCTGGGCACGCTGCGCTCGGCGTCGCTGATGTACGCAACGATGACCGGCACGGACGTGGCGATTTACAAGCTGACCTCGACCTATGCCCAGATCGCGGCCCGCTACGGCGTCGCGCCGCTGACCATCACCGACACCCACCCCACGGCCGGCACAGCCATCACCGTTGCCTCCGGCTTCTGGCGCCGCCTCTACACCTGCACCATCGACAAGTTCGTGCCCGAGTTACGCGAAGGTGGCTGGAGCTGGCAGGACTCGATCCGCTACACGCAGCCGGGCTGCGAGGTCATCGGCGGCACCTCGGGCTCGCCGATCATCAGCGTCGATACCAAAGAGGTCATCGGCATCAACAACACCGGCAACGAGAGCGGTGGCCGCTGCACCGTGAACAACCCCTGCGAGGTCGACAGCATGGGCAATGTCACGTTCGAAAAGGGCGCGAGCTACGGCCAGCAGCTCTACCAGATTTATCGCTGCGTCGATGACATGGGCCGCTTCAACCTCAACGCCGCGAGCTGCGGTCTGCAGAAGCCCGCGACGCCGTAGCGACGAGCGACCGGGGGGCAGCGAGTCGCTAGCTGCGGCCGTAGACCGGAATCTGGGCGCCGCTGATGTCGCGCGCGGCGGGGGAACACAGAAACAGGATGACCTCGGCGATCGACTCGGGGGCGACCCATTTTTTGGGGTCGGCGGCCGGCATCGCCTTGCGGTTGGCTTCGGTGTCGATGGTGCTCGGCAGCACGCAGTTGACGCGGATGCCACTGTCGAGAAGCTCGGCCGCCATGCTCTCGGACAGCCGCAGCAGCGCGGCCTTGGACGCCGCGTAGACGCCGACGTGGGCATCGGACTTCAGCGCGGCGCGCGCGCCGATGTGAATGATGGCGCCACTGCCCTGGCGCTTCATGATCGGCACCACGCCGTGCGCCAGGTTAAACGCCGAGCGCGCGTTGAGATCCATGAGGAAGTTCCAGTCGCTCTCGCTGGTCTCATGGACATCACCCATGCGGAAGCCGCCGGCGATGTGCACGACGATGTCGATGCGCGACAGGGCCTGCTCGGTGGCATGCGCAAAGGCCGTCGCTTGGTCGAGGTGGGTGAGATCCGCCTGGTGGATATGACAGCGCTCCGGTGAGAGCCCAAGCTCGCTGCGCAGCAGCGCCAAGCGCTCGCGGTTGGCATCGGTAAGAGCCAAGAGCGCCCCCTGTTCAGCAAAGGCGCGCACGACAGCGCGGCCGAGGCCCCCTGCGGCTCCAGTGATCAGGACGACTTTCTTATCGAACAGCATCGCTCCCCTCTAAAGCTGCGTGGTTCAGCCCACCGGGCTGGCCGGTTTCCCGACGGGCCGACGGCCCCAATCGGAGTCTACACAGTACCGCAAAAGCGTCAGGAAGTACTGCCGGACATCAGGGATCTCGACCCCGCTGCCGCGCAGATCCGCGCGGGTGTGGCTGGTGTCAAACGCCGCCCCGTGACTGAGGTAGGGAACGTAGATGCGCCCGGTCTCCAGCGCCTTGCGTCGCTTGCCGCGCAGCGCAAAGCGCAGGAGCGGTCGCACCCAGCGCTCGTAGGTCGAAATCGGCATGAACAGCGGCTTATAGACATGAAAGAAGTCCGCCGCGACATCGATGGCGGCACCAATCGTCGTCGAGCGCTCGGGCCCAGCCGCCAGGTGATAGGTCTTGCCCAGCGACGATTCAAGCTGACCTAGCTGCAGGATGGCGCGGATGACGAAGTCCACCGGCACCAGATCGACGATGCCGGCGCGCGAGGCCGGGACGATGGGAATCAGCCCACGCGCGAACACTTTCAGCGGCCAATACATGACCTTAAACGACGAGGTGTAGCCGCTCTCGCTATCGCCGACCACGATGCTGGGTCGATAGATCGTCACCGGCAGCGGCGGTCGTCCCCCCTCGCCACGCAGCGCCGCGCGCACCAGCCCCTCGGCTTCGAACTTGGTCTGCTCGTAGGTGTTGTGGAAGTCCTGCCCGCAGTCGAGATCGTCCTCGCGAATCGCCCCGCGACGCGTGCCGGCGACGTAGGCGGTGCCGATGTAGTGCAAGCGGCGCAGCGTCCCCGCCGCATGCGCAGCCTGCGCCAAGGCCAAGATCTCGCGCGTGCCATCGACGTTGGTGTGTCGCGCTTCGTGCAGCGGCAGGTCGAAGCGCACCGTCGCTGCCCCGTGATAGATCTCGTGCGTGCGGGCCGAAAGGGCTGAAAACGCGGCCTCATCCAGACCCAGGCGCGGCCGCGTGATGTCGCCGGGCTGTGCGTGCACGCGGGCGCGTCGCGCATCCTCACGGGGCAGCGGTGCGCCCTCATCCAGCAGATCTTGCAGGCGGCGCTCAGCCAGGCGGGCCGCCTCCTCTGGCGACAGCGCAGCCGGCGGAGGACTGGTGCCGCGACTGCGTGTCTCGCCCCGCTCGCGCACCAAACAGACGATGTCGTACTCCGGTGGCAGCGAGGTGATGAGTCGCCACAGAAGCTCGCGCCCCAGAAAACCGGTGGCGCCGGTAAGGACCACGGCCCGACGCGGTTTTTCACCAGTCGAGGTCGAGGTCGGAGGACGGGAGGAGTCGGGGACGGTCGCGGGGGTCTCGGACATGGCCGGCGGAGTATAGCGCCCTGCGCCGGGACGGGAAAAAATCCCCTCAGCGACAGCGTTTTGATTATCCTCGCCAGAAACGGGGCGGGCCTGGGACGGGCCCTCGTATCGGCAGATATCGGCAGACATCGACTGCCCCTTTGGCCAGCGCGCAGCGACCCCGCACCGCAGCCCCCCGCAGGTCGCCCCTCGTCACGGGAGAAGCACAAGGAACCATGCATCACGACAAGCAGA
>DAORCZ010000182.1:0-10998 GCA_035345735.1 Pseudomonadota bacterium
CGGTCGGCAGCAGTCGTTATCGCTGGTGCAGCTAGCGGTGCAGCTGTTGTTCTTACACGCCTGGCCGCCGCAGTCCTGGCACGAGCTGCAGACGTTGGTATTGGTGCCGCCTCCGCCCCCACCGCTCGTCGGCGTGCACGAGTCAGCCGCCTTCAGCACGGCGATGTCGTGATGGATGTTCACCGCGCCCGAGTTGTTGAAGCTGCTGACGAAGATGGCGCCGTAGACGGTGAGGCTGCCCGAGGTCACCAGCGCCCCCTCTGGCGCGTAGATGTTGCCGTTGATGACCGAGTTCGCCGACAGGTTGATATTGCGCGAGCCAGCCATGTACAGCCGAACGCGAGCCGGTGCGCTGCGATCGCCGAAGTTGAGCGGAGCGGAGCTGGTCAGGTTGCCGTTCAAGAACAGATCCAGCTCGCCGCTGCCGGTGATCTGCACGCGCAGATCGGATTCGATATTCACGTCGCTACCAATGAACAGCGCGGTCCGCCCCGAGATGCCGAGCGTCAACTTGCCGGCGCCGGTGATGCGGTTCAAGAAGAAGCGCCCGCAGGGCAGGTTCAGGGTCTGGTCGCCGCGGAAGTTGTTGAAGCGATCGGGATCGAGCTGGATGCTGGCGTTGTCGTTGCTGTTGCGACGCGCCTCGACGTAGGACGCGATGGGGAAGATCTGCGCCGGGCTGCAGTCGCAGGGAGCTGGCACCGAAACCGCGGCATTGACCGTCGAGCCAATCATCTTCGTGCTGGCGTTGACGGTCTTGCCAGCGGGTACGGTCAGCGTGCCCGTGACTTTTAGCAGGCCCGAGATGTTGATATCGCCACCCACCTGCGCGTTGCGCCCGACGGTCACCTGGCTCTGATTCAGGCTGGAGTTGAGCAGCAGATCCTGGCCGACGGTGATGTTCTGGCCGCTGCTGCTGCCCGCCACTTGCAGGTTGCCGCCGACCGAGAGGCCGCTGCTGGGATTGATGTTGCCGTTGCTGCCGACCGAACCGCCGCTGCCAAACGTCGTCGCGCCGGGAGCCGTGCTGTCAAAGGCATCGACCGCGATGCTGTTGGCCGGCGAGAGATCTTTGCAGACGCACAAGCCATAGCGGAAGGCCGCCGCCGCCACCTGCCCGCTGCAGCGCGCGCTGCTGCTGGTGCCGGTGTCACCGACGACGATCGGCGGTCCGCTGCCGGCGCAGTAGCCGCTCTGCCCGCCGTCATCGGTGCCGCCACCGGTTCCGGCGTCGTCGGTCCCGCCTGGGTTGTTGGGATCAACGCCCATGCCACTGACGCTGGACCCGTTGCAGCCAAGAGGAGCCGCCGCGCCAGCAGCCCCAATCAGCGCTGCCAGCCCCAGCGAAAACAGCCAGCGGCGAGTGGAATTGGAAGAGGGAGTCTTTAGGGATGAAGGAGAGCGAAAGATAGGTTTTTGCATGGGACCATCATAGCCGCTGGTCCCGCCATGACGGCGGCCGTTCTGCGCCGGCTCAGCGTCGGTAAGCGACCGCCTAGCCCGGCTGGTTCGGACACCCAGTCAGCGGCAAGTGCGCCAGGTCGTTGCCCGCCTTGCACTGTGGGACAGGACGACGCCCCGCCCCATCGTCATCGATACGCAGCCACAGATCGTAGGGCGGCGGCGCCGGGTTCTTCCAGTCGCAGGCGATGCTCGCGCACTCTCCGGCAAAGACGGGCTGGTCGGTGGTCGCGATGCACAGCACCTGCGCCCCCGGACGTCGCGGATCGCCAAGATAAAACGTGGACGGCAGGCCCGGCAGGAGTGGGGCCACGCCGCGATTGCAGAGCTGACCCGAAAGACGAAACAGCGTCGTGCAGTCGCCCACGTCGGGGGGCAGGCCGATCTTGCCGGTGCCATCGCCGCGCGGCGGGATGCTCTGTCCCTGTCCCTGCACGTTCATGCGGAAGTTGTTGTAGCTGCGCCAGTTGTCGGCCTGCTTGACGGGCACGCTGCCGTCGTCGTTCACGTTGGTGATGTGATAGGCGTGCTGATTCCAGATGCGCCGCGAGGGCATCCAGCGATCCTGTGGATCTTTGTAGACGCGCAGGCCGAAGCTGGCGCCGGGGTGCTTGATGCCTAGCTCGACCGACGAGCGCGAGCCCTTGCAGCGATTGTTCTGCGCGCTGTCCGAACCAACCACGATCTCGGCGTGACCATCGCCATCGACATCGGCAACCACCGGCTCTTCCTGCACCGTGCCCGAGGTCACTGGCGCCGCGAAGCGCTTGGTCCCATCCGGGCCGTTGTACACGCGCAGCCAGCACTCATCGCGGTACACCACCTCGGCCACGCCATCGCCGTTGAAGTCAAACACCGACGATCCCGTCGAGCCAGAGGACTCGTCTTCGGTCGGCGACTGCCACAGCACACCGTCTTCTTGCCCCTGACACTTCTTGGGCAGCGGGCTCTGCAAGCAGTCGGGGCTGTAGACGTAATAGAACGTGCGACTGGCCGTCGCGAACTCCGGCTGACCATCGCCATCGAAGTCGGCCACCGTCGGCGGCCCGCCCCAGCCATCCTTCGCTGCGGTCGGCGGCATCAGAAAGCGATTGTTGAAGTAGTCGAGGATCGACACCTTCTGATCGCCGTTGCGCGACGACACCAGCACGATATCGGGATGGCCATCGCGGTTGAAGTCGCCGATCGCGGGATAGCCGCCGATCAGATCTTTGGTCAGCGCCCGCGTCTTGTTGGCTCCCGTCAGGCCGTCAAAGACGTTGTGGCCACTCACCACCTCCATCACCCCATCGCCGTCGAGATCGACCGGCACGGCGATCGTTCCCCAGGTGCCTTCTTCGATGATGTTGTTGTTCCACAGAAGATCGATCTTGGGGGTCGGCGTGCTGACGTAGCGCAGCACTGCGGCACCCGCGACGATCTCGGGCGGACCCATGCCGTCGAGGTTGGCGATGGCCGGTGGATAGTCGCGGAAGCACGGCCCACTGCCCGGCTCTAAGCGGCTGGCCAGGACGTCGCCCAGATGGCTGAAGATCGTCAGACCGGGCGCTAAACCCACGATCTCGACCTTGCCATCGCCGTCGAGATCGGCCGCCGCGATGCTCGTGCAGCCGCTGAGCTTGGTCTGCTTGTCCCACTTCACCGAGCAGTCGCGCCCCGATAGCGCAATCAGATGCGTCGGTCCCACTGTGCCCGCCGCAAAGACGATCTCAGGCGAGCCATCGCCTTCCAAGTCGATCACGAGCGGCGTGGTCAGCACGTCTTTGTAGGCCGGCGGGGTCGTGCCGCGCTCAGGCCACTCGCACTTCAGCTGCGGTGGCAAAAACTCCGACGGCAGGAACACACCGCCCTGGCACTTGTCGTCGTAGCGCGGCCGCGGTGGCTGACCCCAGGGCACGCAGGCGCAGCGCTCGCTGCGAATGTCCGGCGGACAGGCGCAGTAGGTGTCGTTCTGGCAGTCGTCATCGCTGCGGCAGTCGCCGTAGTCGATGACACAGCCCCCATCCAGGCAGCGCCGTCCGCTGCGACACTCGGCATCGCTTGCGCAGGGGCCGGTGCGGTACTCCGGCGAGTCGGGCTCTCCGAAGCGATCGGCCGAGCAGCCAGGCAGCAGCAGACCGACGAGGCCCGCGATGTACACAAGCCCTAACAACCGAGACGACCGGGGCTCCGTACGCACGACAGATTGAGCACGCATCGGCTCATCTACGAACGCAGCGATGATCCTGTCAATCACCGTCCGCAGCCGGTGGCTCGTCGCTTATTCGTAGGTGACGGTGACGCTGTTGGGATCGGCCAGCAGCGCCGGCAACCGCAGCGGTGCCCGCGGCTGCCGCTTCCAGAAGATCTCGCGGCGCAGGCGAGCATTGCGGCCTGCAAGGAGCTTTCGGCGCTGCTGATCGCTCAGCTCGGCAATCTTGGCCAGCGACGGAATGGGCGCAGAAAACGCCGTCAAGAGCGGCTCGCTGCGCAGCAGGACGCCCAGATCGATCGCAGCGGGTAGGGCCGTCTGCGTGCCCCCCGGATCGCGGCCACTCCAGGTCTCGCCGGGCAGGATCATCTGATCGCGCAGCGCACCGGGGTTGGGGCGAGCTGTCGGCTGTCCGACGGTTGCTTTCTGCGCACTCGCCGTGACCAGGCAGGCACAGACCGCGCCTTCGAGCACCGTCAGCCGCGCCTCGGTCGCCCCCATCGGGCCCGTCGCGCCCGCCGCGCCCACTGACAGCGCCCCGGCCTCGACAAGATAGGTCGTCCCCTCGGGCACAAAGGCGCGCCCACGAGTCAGCACCGTGATGCCGCCGACCATGCGATCCGCCACGACCAAGAGCCGCCCAGTCTGCAGCGCAACCTGACGCTGCGCCGGCAAGAGCGTAATCGTGGTGCCCCCGTCGAGCCGCAGGAGCGTCCCATCTGAAAATCGCAGCTCCGCCCGCGAAGGCGGCGCCGCCGCGGTCTGCAGCTGCACCTCGCCCGAGACAGTCTGGCCACGGGTCAACACCCGGGCCGGAGCGGTGGCTGCCGTGCCAGTCAGCGGACGAACCGTAAGGCCTGTGCCCCCGGCAAGCTCGCGCACCTCCGCCAGCCCCAGCGACACGATGCGCTCATCGCGCGGCTTGGGCACCGGCACCGCGACGCTCGCCGACGGCGTCGCCCCCGGTCCGGCCGCAGCCGCAGCCGAGGCCAAACCCAGCAGTGCAACCAACAGCCCGCTTCGCATCATAGGCAGGACCCACACTCCAGCCCAACCCAGCGGCGCGCCGTCACGCAGGACGAGGTCCCGGCGGTGAACTCGCGGCAGGTGTTGGGGCGATCGGCATAAATCGTACAGCCATACGGCCCCTCGGGCGGACCGGCCAGCGCGGCACAGCGCAGACGATCCGCGCTGCGTCGAAGCTGCAGCAAGCGCCCCTTCTGCTCGACAAGCTGTGGATGGCGCACGGTGACGATCTCGCGCCGCGCGACCTCGACGATGTCATAGGCATGGCGACAGCAGGCGCCACACTCTTGGCAGTCGAGCGCGCCGCGATGCAGGGCACAGGCCGCCGCCGTCGGCTGAATGTTTCGCCCCGGCGTATCGGTGTCGCTGCTGAGCTGGCAACGCCAGGGCCCGCGCCCACGCAGCGGCGGTGTGGCATAGGCGCAGCTCTGACACGAAAGGCCAGGGGCGGCGCGGTGCAGACCATCGCTCATCGGCAGGCCGCTGTCGTGGCGCGGCGGGGCCGGGCAGCTTCGCCACAGCGCCGGCAGCGCCGTCGCCCCGGGGTTTACCGTCGGACCCAGAGCCAGCGCGGGATCGTAGGCGCGGCTGTCGACTCCCCGGGTCAGCGCGACATGAATCTCGGCCGTGGCCCGCAGCGCCGTGGCCAGCGGTCGGCGATACGGCGGTCGCATGGCCCGCGCCATCGCCTCGCGCGCCAGACCCTGCGAAGCCTCAAACGCACCGTCGGTCAGCGGGTCGGGCCCCAGCCCATCGTAGTAGGCGCGAAAGTCGGTCGTCGGCCCCAGCAGCCGTCGCAGCCCATACGGTCGCAAGAGCGCCGCCTGCACGCGCAGACAGGCGTACTCGCGGATGCGATCGCCGCGTGCCTCGGCGATCTCGGGCTCGTTGCTCAGTCCCCAATCGGGCAGCGAAAAGCTCGTCGGCCCCTGCACCAGCGAATGACAGAGCTCGTGCAGGATGATCTGCGCCAGGCAGTCATCGGCATCCAGCTCGCCATCGGGCGCGATGCTGAGGTTGCCGTTGCCGTCGGTGGTGGCATAGCCATGCGGGCTGCGCTGGACCTTGAGGCCGAGCTCGCTGGCGGCGGTCAGCCAGATGTGGCTCAGCGGATCGACATAGTGGGCCGTCACCGGGCGCGGCGACGAGGACTCAGGCATCTCGGGGGGTGGACAGGGCATAGCGGCTGGCGGGGCGCAGGGCGCCGGCGGCCAGGGTAGCGCGCCCCCGGACGGCAGCGACGAGGAAAAACTTAGATTCAAATACAGGTAATTTTCATTACATAATTTGCATACTTAGTTCAGTGTGCGGATCGCGATGAGGGGGGGAAGATTGCTAACAGCCGACGGGCGATCGCTCGCGGCACGGATGCGGGGCTGGCTCGGCGCGCTGGCCGTCCTGGCGACCTGCGGCACGGCGGCGGCCCTGCCAGTGGCGCATGCCGAGCAGGCCATGGCCCTGCTGTCGCCGGTAGCGCGCGCCCACCTGGAATCGCCGCCCAACGAGAAGCCCTACAACGTCCGCCTGCACTTCCTCAAGTCGAACGAGCGGCGCCACGATTTGTTCTTCTCGGCGCTGCGCGGCATCGGTGGTGGCTATCTGGGCGTGGGCGCGGATCAGAACTTTACGCTCGCCGCCATCGCTCGCGCCGAGGTCATGTGGCTGGTCGACATCGACGGTGACGTCATCGACTGGCACCGCATCTACGCGGCGCTGATTCCCGCTGCGCCGACGCCAATCGCGCTATCCGCCCTGCTGTCGGGCAGTCGTGATGCCGAAGTCCAGGCCGCCCTGCGAACCCGCTGGGACGCCGCCGAGGCCGCGCGCCTGTGGCCGATCTTTCTGCGCTATCGCGGCTACCTGCTGAACCACTTCGCCGTCGAGCGCGAGTACAAGTGGCGCGGCCAGCCGGTCACCTGGCTCTCGGACCCGACGCTTTACGCCCACATCCATCGGCTGATGACCGAGCGCCGCGTCATCGCCCGCGTCGGCGACCTGCACGGCGAGCGCACCGTCATCGCCATCGGCGCCGCTGCCCAGGCCGCCGGCATCAAGTTCCACACCGTCTATCTGTCGAACGTCGAGCAGTGGTTTCACTACAGCGTTCAGTTCCAGCGCAACATGGCGTCGCTGCCGCACAACGCAGCCACCGTCGTCCTGCGCACCCTGGCCCGCGGCGAGCTGGCTTTTCCCGAGCAGGATCGCTGGCACTTCTCGGTCCAGACGCTCGATGACTTCCTCGCGCGCATGAGCGCTCCCGTGCAGCCGCTCACCGCCGTGCATGGCCTGATGCCAGCCATGATTCACGCTCGCTCGCCCGGTGTCCTCGGTCTCTCGTGGATCGGGCCGGTGCTGCCAACCCAGCCGGTCAAACCCTCGCTGCAGTCGCTGCCTCCGCTGCGCCTCTAGTACGTCTCTAGTACGCCTCTAGTACGCCTCTTGATCAGGGACAAACCCCCGACGGAAGCGGGCTCAGCCGACCTGGCTTTCAGGGCGCATCAGAAGCGTTTGCTTCGCGCTGGCCGCTCTCCTATGGTTCGCTATGCAAGACCGCAAGCGGACTCATCCTCAGCGACGGAAAACAAGCTCTGCAGCGCAGGATGCAACGACAGGTCCAGAGTGGCTTGGCAAGCGCGTGCGAATCCCTCTTCCGGGCGGGGAGCGCGGCAAGCGGCGCGGTCTGTCGCTGCCTGCAGAGCTGCTGCTTTGGCTAGAGCTACCGAGCGAGCTACTGGTCTCGCTAGAGGTTGTCGACCCGAAGGCGCCGACCTCGCTGACGGCCGCGCTTCTGCAGGCGATGAAGAAGCCAGCGCGGGGAGTGGTGCAGCGGCCAGCCCGCATTCGCGTCGAGGATGGGGCGGCCGCAGCCGAGCTACGCCACGCACTGCCGGACGTCGAGATCACCGTGGGCCCGCTGCCCGAGCTAGACGCGCTGGTGGCCGATCTGATGGCCGACCTGGTGGCCCATCTGTTGGCCGATCTGCCGCCCCATCTTGCTGCCAAGACGGGGGCTACCGACGACCCGCGCAGCTACTTCGAAGGCGGGCGCGTATCCGGGCGCGCCGTCGAGGCGCTGTTCCGGGCCGCCGCGAGCGTGTACGAGAGCGCTCCCTGGGAGGTCGCGTGGGACGATCAGGTCCTGCGGCTCGACATTCCGGCCCTCGGCGTAGCGGGTGCCTGCGTGTCGATCCTCGGCGCTGCCGGTGAGTGCTACGGCCTGCTCATCCTGCCTTCGCTTGCCGCGTTCGAAGCGCTCGTCGAGAGGGCAGAGGGGTTCATCCTGGGGGAGGCCGATCTTGGCATCGACGTCCTCGCGCTGAACTTTGAGTCCGTCGTAGATCTGCCCCCGCGCATGCAACGCGAGATCAAGCAGCATGGCTGGCCGGTAGCCGGTCCGCTGGCCTATCCCCTGGTGGAGCATCGGGGGGCGGACGGCGGTCGGCATCGCTTGCATGAGCGGGATGTGCAGATCGCCACCGTCTGCGCCTCGGCCGTCGCGCGCTTCATTGCGAAGCACAGCCAGGCCTTGGAAGACGACTGTCCCGAGAAGATCACCGAGAGCTATTCCGAGAGCGGCTTCACCGTGCATCTTTCCGCCCCCTTTGAACCAGCGGATGAGTACTCCGACGACGACGACTTTGACGGTGATGACCTTGACGGTGATGACCTTGGCGATCATCCGCCCGTCAGCGCGATGCCCTATCAGCGCACGCAGCCCAAGATCTCGCGCAACGCGCCCTGCCCCTGCGGCAGCGGCCAGAAGTACAAGAAGTGCTGCCTGGGCAGCGCGAACCATCGGCCTCCAGCCCCGGTCTCCGACGGGCAGCGCCTGGCGCGGGGGCATGTCATCGACGCCCGCCTGGTGACGCAGTTGAACCGCTTCCAGCAGCGACAGTTCCCACACGCGTCGGACCTTGCGGCGCAGGATTTCGACGATGAAGTGTACTCGCTGCAGCTCTTTGGACCGTGGCTGTTCTATGCCTTCCTCGTCGATGGACGGACGCTGGCCGAGCATTTTCTAGAGAAGCAGGGGGCGTCTCTGTCGAAGGAAGAGCGCGAGTGGCTGCACGCTCAACGGCAAGCCTGGCTGAGCGTCTGGGAGGTTCTGGATATCGAACCGGGTCAGCGGATCACGCTTCAGGATCTGCTGACCGGCGAGCGGCGAACCGTGAAGGACGCTGCAGGCTCGGCCTCACTGACCAAGCGCGACACCTTGCTGGCACGCATCGTCGACTACGACGGTCAGTCGCTGCTGTGCGGCTGCCACCCCAACCCGTTGTCGCCGCTGGATGCCGCCGAAGTGGTGCGCCGTGTGCGCGGCAAGCTACGCCGCAAGACCGCCGTTCCCATCGAGCGCTTGCGCGACGAACCCCTGGGTCGCTACTTGATTGCGCGCTGGGACGAGGTGGCCGCGGCTCGGAGAGTGCACGCAGCTACCCCGCCGCAGCTACACAACACGGACGGCGATGCGCTGCTTTTGACCCGCGATCACTTCACCTTCGACCCAGCGCGGAGAGCGGCGATCGCCAGGCAGCTCAGCACCATCGCCAGGGCAGAACCCGCGGATGAAGAAGGGGAGGTCTTCGTGTTTCTTCGCCAGGGCAACGCCATGCACCGCGACAGGGAATCGACCGTCATCGGCCGCGCCGTCCTCGCGGAAAAAGAGCTGGTGGTCGAGAGCAACTCGGCAAAGCGCGCCGACGATCTGCGGATGCGCATCGAGGGGGCTGGCCACAGACTGCTCTCCCACCGCATTCGCGAGCACACCGATCCGCTGTCGCAGCGCGCGCCGCAGCCGACCCGTCCCGCGCATGCGTCCCCCATCCCCACCGCCGAAGCCGAGCAGATCCTGCGCGAGTACAAGGCGCGCCACTACCAGCGCTGGATCGACGAACCGCTGCCCGCTCTTGGGGGCCTGACGCCCCGGCAGGCCAGTCGGCAGAAAGGGTGGCGCGGACAGCTAGACGCCCTGCTCAAAGACATCGAGCACGCCGAGCACCGCCTGCCGGGTGGCCCCCAGGTCGATCTCCGGGGTGTGCGCGTCGAGCTTGGGCTGCTGTGAAGCTGCGCGGCCCGTTCTAAAGGGCTCGCCCAGCGCCAAGAACACCGTCGAGGAGTCCGTCGATCTCGCGCAGCGCACGCGCAGCCGGCTCGCCGGGCAGGCTGCTCAGCGAAGCGCGCAGGCTCGACAGCGCCCGCAGCTGCGCGAACAGCTGGATGTCCGACAGTTCACCGCTTTGCCGTAGGAGATCGCGGATGCGACCTAGCTCACCCAGCAGATCTTCGAGGCGCGCGCCGATGGCCGCTCCACTGGCTCGCCGATCACGCTGCGCATCGACGATGGGACGGACGATGGCATCCAGCGCATCGGCCTGCTCGGGGCTGTTCCAGGCATGCCGCAGCACGAACAGATCGCCGACATCGGGCTCGTCTCTGCCGTCGAGAAACGCCGACGCCACGGCCAGCTTCAGCAGGCGCACGGCGCGACGATCGGACAGCGCGATGCCTTCGCCGCGAATCTGAAACACCAGATCGCGATAGGTCGAAAGCAGCGCATCGGGGCAGCGCAGCCGCTCGCGCAGACTCCGCTGCAACACCCGCAGCTCGTCGGCGGTAAGCAGCGGGCCCCCCGTCACCGGACCCCGCGCTTCCTGCGTCAGCCCCAGCGTGATCAGGCCGTGGAAGTGATAGCTCTGCACGTTGCCGCTGCGGATGCGCAGAACGAAGCGATCGAGCAGCGCTTCTAGGCTGTCGTCATCCGGTAGCTCGTTGCTGGCGGCGAACAAGGCCAGCAGCGGGACGTCGATGCGCTCGGCCCCGATGTACAGCCGACGCTCGTTAAGCAGCGACAGCAGGCTGTTTAAGATCGCCGAGTTGGCCTTGAAGATCTCGTCGAGAAACACCACCTCAGCAGTCGGCAGCAGGCGCTCACCGCGGCGCCGATACACGCCATCGCGAAACGCCTGCACATCGAGCGGCCCCAGGATCTCGCCGGGTTCCGAGAAGCGGGTCAGCAGATACTCGAAGTAGCGGGCCGAGATCAGCTGCGAAAACTGCGACACCAGGGCGCTCTTGGCCGTGCCGGGTGGGCCGAGGATCAGCAGGTGCTCACCGGCGAGCGCGCTCAACAACATGAGCTGAATGACTTCGGCCTTATCGCAAAAGTTTTGCGACAGGGTACGGCCGATCTGCTGCAGCCGCAGGAGGGTGGGAAGGCTGCGCGGCGTCGGGCCGGCATCGAGCGCGCGATCGACCATGCCCTATTGTGACGGGCGACCCAGCGCCCGCGTCAAGAGCCCCTGCAGGTGAGAAACCACAAT
>DAORCZ010000183.1:0-10929 GCA_035345735.1 Pseudomonadota bacterium
GAGGCCTCAAGCGGGATCTCGCTCCCATCGGCGTGACGTCCTAGCACTGGGGTGCTGCTCATGCGCCCGTGCCTTTGCGCAGTTGCGGCGAAGCGGAGCATCGCCGCAGCGTGGAGCAGGCGATCCTCCTCCGGGAGTAGCAGATCGAGGCGCTGGCCCGGCAGTGCACCGGGAAGGTAGCCGAAGAGCTCTTCGGCAGCCGGGTTCGCGAGCACGATGGTGAGGCTCTCGTCGGCCGAGACGATAGCGTCCATCGCCGACGACACGACCGAGACGAGACGCACCTCGTTCTCGTGAGCGACGCGGGCATTGCGCCGCTCGTCGGTGACATCGCGCATCATCGCCTGGATCGCCGGCCGGCCATCAAAGACGGTGGCGGTGGCCGACACCTCGACATCACGGATCTCGCCGGCCAGCGTGCGGGTCTTAATCGGAAAGCGCGGGCTGACCGATCCGTTGCGGTCGAGCGCGTCAAGGCGCGGGGCCACGAGTGCATGGACCGAGGGGTCGAGCACGTCCCACACCAGGCGACCGAGAAGCTGACTCACGTCGGGCGCGCCGAATAGCCGCACCGAAGCCGCGTTCGCGTACACGATGCGGCGCTCCTGGTGCACAAAGATGGCGTCGGGCGATGCCTCGACGAGGCGGCGATATCGCTCTTCGCTCTCACGCAGTGCGAGGTCCGCGGCCCTGCGGTCGGTGATGTCCTCGATCACGCTGGCGACGCGCACGACCTCGCCGTGCTCGTCGAAGATTGGGCGCACACGCGCACGCAGCCAGCGCAGGGCACCATCCGGGCGCACGATGCGGTACTCGTGCTCGTAGGCGCGCGACCGGCTGGCGTCGTGGGGCAGCGGGCCGCGATCCGCGGGATGCACGAGGGCTTCCCACATCGACCGGTCAGCCATCGCCTGCTCACGCGAGAGGCCGAACACCGTCTCAAACGCCGGGCTCAGGTAAAGGACGCGGCTGCCATCGCCGCTCGTCAACATAAAGACGTGATCGATGTTCGCGGCGAGCTCGCTGAAGCGGGCATCACTCTCGGCTCGCTCCCGCGCGAGGAGGCGCTCCCCGGTCACGTCGCGTCCGACCACCTGGATGGCGGGCCGGCCATCGAACGTGGTGCGAATCGCGCGGATGTCGACCTCGCGGGGCTCGCCAGAGATCGGGCTGGTGGTGACTACAACGGGGGGGATCGAATCGCCGCGCTCGAACGCGGCTCGTCGACGCTCGGCGTCGGCATGATGTTTGGGGGCGAGCAGCTCTTTGACGTCGCGGCCGAGCAGAGCGCTTGCGGGCCCGCCGAACAGTCGCTGGGCCGCCGCGTTCACGTAGACCAGCCGCCTGTCCACGTGCACAAAGATGGCGTCGACGGACCCCTCGACGAGCTCGCGATAGTGTGCCGCGCTCTCATCGCGCTCGCGCGCCAGCCGACGCGTCTCGGTGACGTCGCGACCCAGCCCATAGACGGCGGGGCGGCCCCCCCAAGTTGTGGCGATCGCGCTGATCTCGATCTCGCGAGGCTCGCCGCTCAGCGGGCGCGTGCGGACTACCACCGGCGGCAGGCGCTCGTTCCTGGCGTGGGCGCGCTGGCGCTCGCTGGCCATGGCGTGCGATGCGGTGTCGATGAGCTCGTAGATGCTCCAGCCCACGAGTTCCGCGGGCGTGCGCGCCCCGAAAGTCCGCGCCGCGGCATCGTTCGCGTAGACGACACGCTGGTCCACGTGGACGACGATGAGTTCGGGCGAGCCGTCGACCAGCGCGTGGTACCGCGCTTCACTCTCCCGCAGCGCAAGCTCGGCCCGCTTGCGCTCGGAGATGTCATCGATGGTGACTACGATGCCCGCCACCGCGCCGGTCTCGTCCCGCCACGGCGTGATCGACCAGTCGATCCAGCGCTGCGTGCCGTCTCCCATATCGAGCCAGTCCTCCCGATCGCGCAGGTGCTCGCCCGCCAGGCCGCGCCGATGCGCGTCCTTCCAGCGGTCGGGGATGGGTGGCGCCAGGTCGTACGGGCAGAGGCCGGTGAGATCCGCGCGGCCCAGCGCGAAAAGCTCCATCCAGCGCTGGCTCGTCGCCACGTAGCGCACGTCAGGATCGAGCAGGGCAATCGGCGCGACCGATTCACGAACGAGGTCGCGCAGTACATCGACACGTCGGGGGCCGGTCATGAGAGACACAGACGGGATGATGGATCCGCGTCAGTCCAGTATATGACGCGGCCACGGACGGAAAGAAACGGCGCTGAGCTGGATTCGCCAAGCCGCTAGGCGGATCCCGCGTCGCGGTCTGCCGACGCTGAGACGGCTTGGCGGGCGACCTCGTCGCAGGATGTGCGGATGACGCAGGGTCTGCGCGGGCTGCCGGTGCACACCTTGCACGACCGGTGCCCGGGGGCGACTACTTCGCCCACTCAGAGTGGAAGGAGCCGGGCTTATCGGTGCGCTCGTAGGTGTGGGCACCAAACAGGTCGCGCTGCGACTGGATGAGGTTCGCCGGCAGGCGGTCGCGACGAATCATGTCGTAGTACGAGAGCGCACCTCCGGTGGCGAGGAGCGGCACCCCCGCCGCCGCGCCGAGCGCCACGACGCGTCGCCAGGCGGCATTGCGCACGCCGATCTCTTCGACGAAGCCGGGGTCAAGGAGGAGGTTCGGCAGGTTGGCATCGCGATCGAAAGCGGCCTTGATGCGGCCCAGGAACTGCGCGCGGATGATGCAGCCGCCGCGCCAGATCTTGGCGATCTCGCCAAACGGCAGGTTCCAGCCGCGCGTGCGCGAGGCCACCGACAGAAGCTGCATGCCCTGGGCGTAGCTGCAGGCCTTGGCGCAGTACAGCGCCTGGCGCACATCGTCGATGAGCTGGGCTTTCTGATCGGCGGGCAGGGTCTGCGGCGCCGGACCGCGCAGGATCTGGCTGTTGCGCACGCGGCCGCTCTTGTCACTGGAGATGACGCGGGCATCGACGGAGCTAGCGATGGTCGGCACCGGGACCGACAGATCGATGGCGTCCTGCACCGTCCACTTGCCCGTGCCCTTCATGCCCGAGCTATCCATCACCTTATCGACGAGGAAGCCAAGGCCACTGCCGTCCTCGGGATCGCGGGTGCGGAAGATGCGGGCCGAGATCTCGATGAGGAAGGACTGCAGCTCGCCTTCGTTCCAGCGGGTAAAGACTTCGGCCAGCTCTTCATTGCTAAGACCGCCGACGCTGCGCAGCAGGTCATAGGCCTCGGCGATGAGCTGCATATCGCCGTACTCGATGCCGTTGTGCACCATCTTGACGTAGTGGCCGGCGCCGCCGGGGCCGATGTACGTCACGCAGGGGCCGGGATCGCTGACGCCGGGACCGTCGACCTGGGCGGCGATCTTTTTGACCACCGGCTCCAGCCGCTCGTAGGCCGGACGCGGACCGCCGGGCATCAGCGAGGGACCGTTGCGCGCCCCGTCTTCACCGCCCGAGACACCCATGCCCAGGTAGTGCAGGCCATCGGCCTGGATCGAAGCGGCGCGACGTTCGGTGACCGAGAAGTGTTCGTTGCCGCCATCGACCAGAAGATCGCCGGGGGCAAGCAGCGGACGCAGCTTGGCAATGGTGTCATCGACGGGGGCGCCAGCCTTGACCATCATGATGATGCGGCGCGGTCGCTCGAGCGCTGCGACGAACTCCTCGGGCGAGTGGGCCCCAAAGACGCTGCCCGACCCTTCCTTCAGCTCTGCCTGCGCTCGCTTGCAGAAGCTGTCTACTTTGTCCGTCGAGCGGTTGTAGACCGCGATGGAAAAGCCCTTCTCGGCGATGTTCAGCGCCAGGTTTTCGCCCATCACCGCGAGTCCGACGACTCCTACGGCCTGGGTACCGGCTGGCTGCGTTCCGTGGTTGCTGCTCTGCTCCGTGCTCATGCGGCGTACTCCCCGTCTATTCCGTCTGTTTCGCGGCCTTTAGCTTATCGCAAAAGCCCCCGCCGTCGGCGGCCGAAATCGGCCAGGTCCGACGGCAGAGCGGGCCGACCGCTAAGATGAAGAAATTATTACGAAAAATTCATTTGATTGAGCAGAATGCTGCCCATGCAGGAAGAAAAGCGCGGGGTGAATACCCTCCGCGGATCGAGCGAGGGCCGACGAGGAGCGGGGCTGCGGCAGGGGGGGGGTGTCGTGGATCCGCGGCGGCCAGAGAACGCCAAGCGGTCGGGGGCGGCTGGGCCCACGATCGAGCGGGCGGGCCGGGTCGGACGGGCGCTGCGCAGCTTCGATCAGAGCGAATACGTCGCGCACTGGCGACGCGATGTGCGGGCCGCTGTCCGCTTCTTTGTCGACAGCTGGCTGCAGGTGCATCGGGGGGGCAGCCTGCCGTCGGATCTGCTGGCTGGGCTGACGGTAGCGGCGGTGGCTTTGCCGCTCAACGTCGCGCTAGCGGTGGCCTGTGGGCTGCCGCCGAGTGCGGGGCTCCTAGCGGGGGCGATAGGCGGCGCGATCGCGGCGATCTTTGGCGGCGCACCGCTGCAGGTCACCGGCCCGGCCGCGGCGCTGCAGGTGATGGTGGCCGCCGTCACTACCGACTTCGGGGCCGAAGGCGTAGCGACGGTGGCGCTGATGATCGGCGTCATCCAGTTGGTCCTTTCGCTGGCGCTTGCCGGTCGCTATGGCCGCTTAGTGCCCGAGTCGGTGCTCGCCGGGTTTACGAGCGGCGTCGGGCTCAAGCTCCTCGACACGCAGATCCCGGAGCTCCTGGGCTTCGACTACAAGGTGTCGGAGCTGGCGCAGATGATGCATCAGCCGCTGTGGCTGCATCACGTGGTCTGGCTGGCCGTGGTCTGCGGCATGATGGTCGCGCTGTTCGTCATCGGCATGTCGCGCTTCAAGCGCTTCCCGGCGGCGCTGGTGGGGATCATCGTCGCGACCTTTGTCGCGGTGTACCTGGGCTGGAATATCGAGCGGGTCGGCGCGCTGCCCTCAACCCTGCCGCCGCCCAAGCTGCCGGTCGAGCCGGATGAAAAATGGATCGATCTCTTCGTCCGCGCGCTGCCGCTGGGGCTCTTGGCATCGGTCGAGTCGCTGCTGTCGGCCAACGCCATCGATCGCATGCGCGGCGGCGGCCCGGGGCACAACCCGAACCTGGAGCTCTTCGGGCAGGGGCTCGCCAACCTCGGCGCGGGCCTGTTTTCCGGCATGCCGGTGACCGGGGTCATCGTGCGCTCGGGCGTGAACGTACAGTCGGGGGCGCGCAGCCGGGTCTCTGCTCTGGTGCACGCCGTGGCTTTGCTGATGGCCATGCTCTACGGCAGCCGCTACATCGCGCAGATTCCGCTCGCGGCCCTTGCCGGCCTGCTGTGCGTCGTCGGGGTTCGTCTGATCGAAGTCGGCACGCTGATTCGCCTGTATCACGAGAGCAAGCTGGAAGCCCTGGCCTTCCTGACGGCGCTCATCGGCACGGTCAGCGGCCACCTGATGTGGGGTCTCGTCGGCGGCATCGCGGTCCACGCCATTTACGCCTATCTGCACCGCGGCGTGCAGGCCGAGCGCGAGCAGATCGAAAAGCAGCGCGCCGGCGGCGTGCGCGCCACCCTGGCCCGCGATGAGCACGGCGGGGCCCGGCAGACCAGCCACTACGAGCCGCCCCCCGAGCGCCAGAAGTGGCTGTCGAACATCCGCGGGCGGGCCCAGATCGCGCGCTCTGCCTATGTGCATCACCAGGCCGCCGTAATCGGTCGCGTGCTGCTCGGCGATCACGTGCACATCGCCGCTGGAAGCTCAGTACGCGCTGACGAGGGCTCGCCCTTTTTCATCGGCGACAACACCAACATCCAGGATGGCGTCGTGCTGCACGCGCTCAAAGACAAGTACGTGCACATCGGCGGCGAGCGCTGGGCCATCTTCATCGGTCGCAACGTCTCGATCGCGCACGACGCCCTGGTGCACGGCCCCTGCTACATCGGCGACGAGACCTTCGTCGGCTTCAAAGCCGTGGTGCACGACGCAGTGGTCGGCAGCCGCTGCTTTGTCGGCATCGGCGCAGTGGTCGTCGGCGTCGAGATCCCCGACGGACGCTTCGTACCGCACGGCCGCATCGTTGATTCCAAAGAGGCGGTGCTGGGCCTGCCCCTGGTCAGCGAAAAACAGCTGGAGTTCAACGAGGACGTCGTGGAAGTCAACCGCGGGCTGGCCGCTGCCTACCGCGCCCATGTACGACGCGGCGACGATATCGCCGAGGGCGGAAGTCTGGTGCGTCGCGCATCCGCCCCGCTGAAACCCTATGCCATCCGGTTCTAAAGGGAGGACCTGTGCTTGCTAACGCCAATGTGATCTGGGGCTTCCTCACCGGGCTTTGCGTCCTGGCTGCGGTGCTGATCAGTCGCTGTTTTTTCCGCGTACCCGAGGGACACCTGGCGGTGCTCGTCAGCTTCGGGCGGGCGCTGGCCGATGGCCCGGACCACCGCTCGCTGCGGACCTACCCCGCCGGCCTCAACCTCAAGGCGCCGTGGCAAGAGGTGCACGTCGTGCCGGTCATGGAGCAGAACCTGGATCTGTCGGGCGATCATCGCGGCCTGTCGGCGATGACCGAAGATGGCACGCTGCTGCGCTTCGATTCGATCCTGCGCTTTGCCCCGCTGCGCGAGCGCCTATACGACTACCTGTTTGAGCTCCGCGCACCGATCGAGCACATCACCGGCCTCTTCGCCTGCCTCTTGCGCAACGAGATCGCCAACTTTCGTCCCGACGGCCCTCCTGCCGAGCGCGAGGTCGGCTCCTACGCCATGCTGCGCCGCGAACGGCAGCACCTGCACGCCCGCATCGAGCGCTTTGTGCGCGAGCGCATCGGCGAGCGTTACGGCGTCCGCTTTCACGCCGTCGATCTGACCGACATCCTGCCCCCCGACGAGCTTGCCGACGCGCTGAACGCCGTCATCAACGCCCAGGCCGAGGCGCATGCGCTATACGCGCGGGCTGAAGCCGACAACCAGCAGCGGGTCATGGCCGCTGAGCGCGGCGTGGCCATCGCCCGTCAGCAGGCGCGGGCCGCCGCTGAAGAAGCGCGGGTGCTGTCGGCGCACCTTACGCGTCTGCATGACAGCGGCGTGCTGCCGGCCTACATCGCGCGCCGTCGCGCCGAGGTCTACAGCGAAGCGCGCTCGCTGTTCCTGCACGAGCCCGATGCGCTGGGCCTCAAGCCCCCACGCAGCACCGACGAAAAGGAGGCCGCATGAGCCCGCCGCTTCAGTTCATCTTCGGAATGGCCCTGGCCCTGGGTGGCGCGCTGTTTCTTTGGCGCCTGTTTCGCTGGGTCGGCGTCGTGGTCCATGACGAAGAGACGGTGCTGGTCACGCGCTTTGGCAAGCTCGCCGCCGTGCTCAGCGAGCCGGGGCTGCACTTCCTTCCGGCGATGCTCTTGCCGTGGATGGCGCTGCGCCGCGTCTCGCAGCAGCTCGACTTTCGCGAGATCGACAACATCCAGATCAACGATGCCACCGGCACCACCGTCATCGTCGATCTGTGGCTGGAGTTCCGCATCGAAAATGCCGAGCGCGCCGCCTTCGCCATACAGGACTGGGAGCGCAGCCTGCACAACGTCGCCTCGCACGCCACCCGCGCCATTCTGTCGAACCTCGACTTTGGCCATATTCTGAAAGACCGCACCGATCTCGGCGAGCGCCTAAAGAACGACCTGCGCGATGAGTGCGAGCGCTGGGGCCTGCGCTTGCACAACGCCTTTATCCGCAACGTGCGCCTGCTGCCCGAGGTTGCACGCCGGATGTTCGAGACGGTCGCCGCGCGCAAAGAGCGAGCCAAGGCGCGCATCGAGGAAGAAGGTCGCCTGGCCGTGGCCATGCTCGACGCCGAGACCGCCGCCCGCGTGGCCCAGCTCGTCGCCGAGGCCAAGTCGCAGTACCCGCTCTCGATGGGCCAGGTCTTCGCCGAGCTCAAGACCCAGCCCGCCGTCTTCGCCGCCTACAACACGCTGTACGAGCTGGCCCAGCTTCGCCCGCATCGCACCGTCGCCTTCGTCGGCTTTGACGGCCTGCGCGCCACCGACGCCGCGATGATGGTCCCCCCGCCCGAGACGCTGGCCCTATCCGCGCGAACCGCCGCCCTGCCCGGGGAGCCCAGCGAGTCGTAGACCGACGGCGAGGCCCCGCCGAACTCTTCCCCCCGTCGAAAAACGCAATTTCCCACGCCCCCGAGGCCAGCCCACCGGGCACTGATGACGGCGCCACCGCGTCGGCAATGGAAAGGGGATCCTGTTCGTTGCCCATCGAGTGATGTGCATAGCCACCGACACCGCCCCAACCGTCGGCCGCCCAGACCGCCATAGTGGCCCATCCGGAAAATCTCTAGCGAGTAATGATCTGCGGTAGTACTCACAAAGAAGCCGATGTTTTCCCCAATTCCGACACTTGTCTCAGAAGCGAATCCTTCCATGGCCGGAGTCCGATTGTTTTCGTCTATATCAACGACCGACACCGGATTTGATAATTACCATTCCGTGGTTCCAGCACGAGCATTTTCGATCTCAATGGCATTCGCAATCGGAGAGCCGTTCGAGACTGTCTGCGCAACATTGGTCATTTATTAATTCCTTTTAGTTATAAGTCTTTACAAGTTCAACCCCGTCGAATATCCACACCGAAGTCGGTCTTTGTTTTGATATTTACGTTCCTACCTTGGCGTTACCAGCGGCATTTTCAGCGGATGACGCTGACGCCCGCGCAGAGATCGCGAGTGGGAATATTGGGAACCAGGATGTTGGGGTTTCTGGGATCGGGCTTGTAACGAAGCAGGCAGTGAAAGACGCGCCCGAGCTCCGCCGCCGTTCGCGTCTCCGGTGAGAGATCCCAAATGCGCGCGGTCTTGTCCCCGCTGGCGGTGACAATGCGCCGGCCATCGCGGCTAAACATCGCGCTCCTGACGCCGGCCTGATGCCCCTCGATCACAGCGAGCAGGCGCCCACTGTCGGCCTCCCACACGCGCGCCGTCTTGTCATCACTCGTGGTGACGATGCGGCGACCATCCGGGCTATACGTGGCGTTCCAAACCGTATCCCTGTGGCCGTCGAGCTCAGCAACCGGCTTCCCACTGTCTGCCTCCCACACACGCGCCGTGCGGTCATCACTCGCCGTGACGATGCGGCGGCCATCTGGACTGTACGTCGCGGATTCGACGGTGCCCTGATGTCCTTGGAGTGTAGCGACCAGGCGTCCACTGTCTGCCTCCCACACGCGCGCCGTCTTGTCAGCGCTCGCGGTGACGATGCGGCGACCATCGGGGCTATATCTCGCGCTCAAAATCATGTCCCCATGGCCTTGGAGCGTAGCAACCAAGCGCCCGCTGTCAGCCTCATTCACCTGCGCCGTGTGGTCACGAGCGAAGGTGACGATACGATGACCATCGGGGCTATGTTCCGCGCTCCCAACGTCGTGCCGAAAGCTGGTGCGCTTGGTGAGTAGCCTCCCGCTGTCGGCTTCCCATTCACGCGTCGTCTCATCATCGCTGAAGGTGACGATGCGGTGACCATCAGGACTGTACGTCGCGCTCGTAACGCTGGCCTCGTACGTATTGAGTACAGCGACCAGCTGCCCGCTGTCGGCCTCCCATACTCGCGCGGTGTGGTCATCACTCGCGGTGATGATGCGGCGACCGTCGGGGCTATATCTCGCGCTCGCTAGATTATCCCTATGCGCCTGGAGCACAGCGACCAACTCCCCACTGTCGGCCTCCCATACCCGCGCCGTGTGGTCATAGCTGGCAGTGAGGATACGGCGACCATCGGGACTATACGCCGCTCGCCAGATGCCTGACGCATGCCCTTTGAGCACCATAACCAACTGTCCACTGTCGGCCTCCCATACCCGCGCCGTGTGGTCGAAGCTGGCAGTGACGATGCGGCGACCATCAGGGCTATACGACGCGATCGTCACCCAATTCCCATGTCCTTGGAGTTCTGTGACCAACTGTCCGCTACCGGCCTCCCAGACTCGTGCCGTATGGTCCGAGCTGGCAGTGACGATGCGGCGACCATCGGGGCTATACAACGCGCTTGTGACTGTGTCTCCGTGACCTTTGAGTTCGGCGAGCAAGCGCCCGCCGTCAGCGTCCCACACCCGCGCCATGTGGTCATAGCTGGCAGTGACGATACGGCGACCATCGGGGCTATACGTTGCGCTCGTGACACTTGCCTCATGCCCTTTGAGTTCGGCGAGCAGGTGCCCGCTATCGGCCTCCCACACTCGTGCCGTGTGGTCCGAGCTGGCGGTGACGATGCGGCGACCATCAGGGCTATGCATCGCGCTCGTGACTGCGCCCCCATGACCTTTGAGTTCGGCGAGCTGGCGCCCGTTGCCATCCTCCCAGATCCGCACTGTGTGGTCAGCGCTGGCGGTGACGATGCGGTGCCCGTCAGGACTATATGTTGCGCTCGTGACGCCGGCCCCGTGGCCCTTAAGCTCGACGAGCATTCGCCCAGTGTCGGCACTCCAAATCCGCGCCGTGTGGTCAGCGCTGGCGGTGACGATGCGACGACCATCAGGGCTATACGCTGCGTTGTTGACGCTGTCCTCATGTCCAATAATGATTGCTATCGGTGTCCCTGCCGCGTGGAGCGCACTCGCGAGCAGACTTGGTAACGCCTCGTCCGTGCTCCCTTCCGCTTGCGCTCGATGCAGCCAGAGCAGCGCCGTGCTGGGTTGCTTGCTCTCAAACAGCAGCTCTCTTCCGCGCTCGAGATACGTCTTTAGGAGCTGCTGGCGAATCTCCTCTCGGTTCTTCGCAATCGCAGTCTCGCGTTCCAGGATGTCCCGTTTGTCCTGTCGAAGTTGTAGCGAGGTTCGCCGCTCGCGGGCCAGCCAGATGCTCAGTCCTGCGACCACCACCAAAAGCAGCGCTACGCCACTGCCCCACAGGCTGTAGAACAGCCGCTGGCTTTTGCGGATGAACTCTCGT
>DAORCZ010000184.1:0-10905 GCA_035345735.1 Pseudomonadota bacterium
GCGAGACATGCGCGACGTAATGATGAGCGCGCATATCGTCGCTGTGCGCCTGTGCCGCCTTGGTCAGCCGGGCATCGACGGAAAGCGGCTTACGACCTGCCGCCTTGCGTTCGTCATTGAGCAGGCCGAGGAGCAACCCCTGAACCTCACCGTTGCAGGAATAGCTCTTGTTGGCCTCCTCCGGATTTGCCGTCGGGCCAGCGGCGGCGACCAGGGCGGCGAAGTCCTTCGGCGCGGCGCCGCAATAGAGCGGAAAATTGGCCAGCACCGTGGGGCCGGCGCGATCGGCACCCAGTACCTCGATCTGATACTGACCCGGGCGCTCGCAGCGCAGGTCGACCGCGAAGTGCTCGCCGGGGCCGCGCTCGCCGCTGGGACGCGTGGGCAGCGCCTGGGTCTCGCCGCCTGGGGCAGTGACGACGACGCGGGCCCCTTTGTACGGCGGCAGGAGGGTCCCGACGAGCGGCAGCGGGGCAGGGCTCACCGCCGGATTGCGCGGTGGCGGCTTGAGCACGACGGAGGACTCCAGGATGAACAGCACACCGCAGCTCATCTCGGCGTCGTAGGGCTTGGCTGCGAAGCCATAGCGTGACCAGCGACCGGGACCGCTGCCTGCCCCGCGACTGCCTAGCGCAGTCTTGAGTTGGGCTGGCAGACCATCGAGAAAATCAGCCGGCGTCGCCGTCCCAAAGCGGGTAAGCAGCAGGCGATGCACCGGCTCGACGACTCCCGCTTGCCACAGCGCAGCCTGGATCAGCGCGTGGGGGGGCACATCGCAAGCCGGCCGACTCGCCAGCAAGCGTGCGGCTTCCGTGAGCGCGGGGTCGGAAGCAAGAGGCGTGGCTCGCAACTCACGACTGGCTCGCGCTACGTACTGCGCCACACTCTCGGCAAGAGCAGTCGTCTCGGCCGTGGCTGGCCTAGCAAATAGCGTCGCCAAGCCGAACAACATCACCCCCCGCGAGAACGTCTTGCCAGCATGCAGAGTCACCGTTTCATCCTATCAGCTCTGCCGCGTCCGCCGTGGCGCGACCGGCGGCCAGGCGAGTCAGAAGCTCTGCCAGATCGAGACAGAGTGTGCTATTGGGTGCGCACTCGCAACGCGGGGAAAGGAATCAAACGATGGGAGCCGAACACTGGATCGGCCGCTTACAAGGCCTGCTTGCCGTCGGCGTTCGCCTGGGTGGCGAGGCGCTGATGGCGGCAGAGCGCGCGCCGGGCTTCGCTTTTGACGAGACCATGACCGGCACCGTGTCCCTACACGCCCCCGGCTTCCCCGAGGGTGAGCGGCGTATGCAGGTGCAGCTTCACGTCGAGGCCGACTCGCTAGGCGCGTACCTGCGTGGCGGCCGGGCCGACCTCCATGGGTATGCTGAGATCGACGGTGTGATCAACGGCGCTCCCCTGCGCGGCAGCCTGTGGATCTGGCCTCACCGGCGTGTCATTCGCTACGAGTTTACCTGCGAGCTCGGCGACTCCTCCCTGCACTTCGCGGGGCAGAAAGATGTTCGCTTGCTCGACTTCCGGCACACCATGTCGACGCTCCCCGGCGAGCTCTTCGACGCCGACGGCGAGCTTCTTGGCGTTGGCAGCCTGGCCTTTGACTGGGCTGACCTGCGGCCGTTTTTTGCCAGCATGCGCCTAGTGGGTCCCAAGACCCAAGCCGCCTAAGCCGTCCCGTCCTCCGCATTCACCAACGGCAGCCGCTCGGCTGCTGACCACATCACAGGATCGATCACCGATGTCTACCAAGCCTTCCAAGCAGCTGCAGGCGTTCGCCAATCCCAAGCCCGAGCGCGACTACGAGATCCGCTTCGACTGTCCCGAGTTCACCTGCCTCTGCCCGCTCACCGGCCAGCCCGACTTTGCCTCGATTCGCATCAGCTATGTGCCGAACGAGCTGTGCATTGAACTCAAGTCCCTCAAGCTTTACCTGTGGTCCTATCGCGACGAAGGGGCGTTTCACGAGAAGGTCACCAACCAGATTGCCGACGACATCGTCGCCGCGATCGCGCCCCGTCGCTTGCGCGTCGAAGGAGACTTTGCCGTGCGGGGGGGGATTGGCACCGTCATCGTGGTCGAGCATACGAGCCGCTGACCCATGCCGGGTCGCTCGCGAAAATCGCGGACCGCTGCCGCCGAAGACGGCCTGCCCGACATTGCGCTGTCGTCGCGGCAACGGCAGGCCTTGCGCACAGCACTGCTGACCTGGTACCGGCGAAGCCATCGCGATCTGCCATGGCGTCGTAGCCGCGATCCGTATGCGATCTGGATCTCGGAGATCATGCTGCAGCAGACGCGCGTCGACACGGTGCGCGACTACTACGCTCGTTTCATGGCGCGCTTTCCGACGATTTCGGACCTTGCCGAGGCGCCGCAGGCTGATGTGCTGTCGCTGTGGAGTGGACTCGGTTACTACGCCCGGGCGCGCAACCTGCATGCCGCGGCCGGCGAGATCGCCACCCGCTACGGCGGTCAGTTCCCGCGCGAGGCGGAGGCGGTGCACGCGCTGCCCGGCATCGGCCCGTACACGGCGGGCGCAATTCGCAGCATCGCCTTTGGACAGCGCGCACCGATCCTGGATGGCAACGTGACCCGCGTGTTGTCGCGCCTTTTCGCCATTCCCGCCGGCCCCGAGCAAGCGGCTGCCAAGCGGCTGTATTGGCGACTGGCCGAAGAGCTGCTACCGGCCGAGCTTGCTGCCGCCGATGCTGACGCCCCAAACGATGTCGGCGACTTCAATCAGGCGCTGATGGAGCTGGGCGCAACCGTCTGTACCCCGCATCGGCCGGGCTGCCTTCTCTGCCCGCTGTCTGGCGATTGTGAGGCGCGAGCGCGGGATCAGCAGGAGCTATTTCCGCCGCCCAAAGCGACACGCCCCGTGCCGGTCCTTCGCGCTGTCACTGCCATCCTGTCGCCGCAGCCTGGGCCGCGGGATCTAGCGGTGCCGGTGCTGCTGGTTCGTCGGCCAGGGAGTGGGCTGTGGGGTGGCCTGTGGGAACCGCCCAGTCTGTGGCTTTCCGAGGCCACCTCGGACCAGCCGGCCGAGACGCCGGCGGCCGGGCTTGCCCGTCTGCTCACTGAGAAGCTTGGCCTTACCGGGACTGCGCTAAGCGAAAGGCTCGCCGCCTGCTTGCCGTCCGCTCAGCCCCTGCCACCGTTTACCCACGTCCTGACGCACCGCGAGCTTCGTTTTTCGCCGGTGGCCCTGGCCCTGCCGGCTGCGCTGCTCAAGCGCCTCCAACTTGATGGCTACGACGAGGCTCGCGTGGTCGATGCCGCTGCACCCCTGGGGCTTGCGCTCTCGGCGTGGGTCAGTGCCCTGCTTTCGCGCGTCGCAGAGCAGGCGCAAGTGGCATCTATCTAGCTGCTCCATCCCACCTCTTACACGGACCTTTGCATGCCGAACACAGCTGCCCATGCCCTACTTGAGCAGGCCTACCAAGACATCCTCAAGGCCTACGCCCTCATGGGCTACAACACGCAGAACGACGACAACTTTCGTGAGACCGCGCAGCGCGCCGCCAAGGCTGCGCAGGAGCTAGTGCGGCCGGTTGCCGAGATCGAGAGCGAGATCGACGACCTCGTCAGCAAGACCTTTCCAGCCCGCTATGACCACATGGTCATTAGCAAGCACAACATCTGCTTTGGCTTGTGCCCGCACCACCTCTTGCCCGTGGTCTATCGCGTCTCTTTGGCGTATATCCCGCGCGAGCGCGTCGTCGGCATCAGCAAGCTGTCGCGCCTGATTCGGCTGATGGCGCGGCGGCCCGTGCTGCAGGAAGATCTGACCCACGAACTCGCCGAGCTTCTGTACAAGCGACTCGACTCGTTGGGCTCGGCGGCCTATGTCGAAGGCCTGCACATGTGCATGGCGGCCCGGGGCGTTGAGGCCCACGAAGCCCGGCTAGTGACCAGCGCCATGCGCGGTATCTTCGTCGACCAGCAGCCGACGCGGCAGGAGTTCCTCGACCTCGTTACCGCCGCCCCGCTCCAGCTTCTTTAGGCTCGTCGCGTGGGGCCGAGGCGGCGCTTACTTGGCGCTGGCCTTGGGCAGTGCGGCGTTCGCCGCCAGCCGTGGATGGGTGCTGGACAGCGACGGTCGTTCGGCATGCTGGGCCAGAAAACGCACTAGGTTCGGGTGCACCCCTACCGGATAGCGATCGCGGAAGATCATCCAGTCCAGCGAGCAGGTCAGCGCGATGTCGAGGTAGCTCCATCGGCCCTCGTGAAACGTCGTTCGACCCGCTAGCTTGTCGTCGAGGTAGCGCAGGCAGGACTCGGTACGCGACTGCTGGCGCTGCAGATACGCCGACTTGTCGCGGGTGATGCCGTCGAGCTCCAGCACGAATACGTTGATCATGCTGTCGGTGGCCGCATCGATCATCGACAGCAGGTTTTCGTCATCCCAGCGCGAGGCGGCGTCAAACATCGTCGGCGCCACCGGTAGAGCCGCATGCGGCAGGGGCTGCCCGCTTACTCGCTGCTCCTCGTAAAGGAAGGCGGCGATGATCTTTGAATCGAGCAGCTGCTGCTGCGTTCCGTCGTCGCGGTCGGCCGACAGCGCCGGCACGCGGAGCATCGGGTTTAGTCGCAGGACATCAGCGTCCGCGACGGTCCAAGACCGGCTATCGCGCTCGAAGGCAAGACCGAGTTCAGCAAGCAGCACGCGGATGCGACGAACGTAGGGCGAGGTGTCGTGACCGAAGAGCTTGATCATGGCCCGACGATAGCAGCCTTGGCGGCCGGCTTCAGTAGTCAATTCCGTCGTCAGCCGGCGTCAGGTACTTGCGGTCGACCACAAGGCTTGGCAGGTAGTCCTGCCGGTCCCACAGATAGACGTAGTGGGCGTAGATATCGAGCAGCTTCTTCATGTACTCGCGCGTCTCGCGATACGGGCAGAGCTCGATGAACTCGTCGAGCGCGCGGTCGCCGTTTTTGTCGAGCCAGCGCATCATCGCCTTCGGCCCAGCGTTGAAGCTGCCCGCCCCCAGCGGCACTTGCGCCTTGAACTTCTGCAGCAGATGGCCGATGTACCAGGCGCCAAACTGAATGTTGCCCTCGGGGTCGTACAGGATATCGTCGGTATAGGGGCGCCCGACGAACTTCGCGACGCGGCGGCTGGTCGGCGGGATCATCTGCAAGAGGCCGATGGCATCGGCCGTCGAGATGTCCTGAGGGTTGTAGGCCGACTCCTTTTGCATGATGGCGTACAGGTAGCGCGGCGGGTTTTTCCCCGTCGGAGTAAAGCGCTCAACCAGGCTGCGATAGGCCAGCGGATACTTCGCTTCCCAGAACGGCCGGGCCTGCGGTACGCGGTACGGATCGCGACGCAGCGCCGACGCCCCGTGGACTTCGGCCAAGAGGTGCGGCCGCTGGAACTGTTCGCCGCGCGTGTACAGCCCAATCAGTGTCGGCAGGGCCCGCGCCGAGGTGTACTCGTGCATCACCGCGCTCTCGACTCGACGGAGCTCTTGCGCGGCCTCCCAGCGCAGCTCGATATCCAGAAGCTCGGTGACGCGTTGCAGACGGGAATCGGACAGAAGCGCGGTGTCGGGCTTGTCTGGCCAGGGGGTAAGCCCCTCGGCCGACTCACTGGCTGCGCTGTCGCCAAACGGCCCGATTTGTACTCCCTGCTCGCGCAGGCGCAGGCGCGCAAGCTGCGAATAGAAGGTAAACGGGTGGGACTCGACGAGGTGTCGGAAGCGAGCGATGGCGGCGGCTTTTTGCCCCAGGCGTAGCTCGGTCATGCCTGCCCAATAGGCTCCTTTTTGGCCCAAAAGCCCCGGGCGCCGCGTCAGAAGCTCAAAGTCGCCAAGCGCGTCCGCATGGGCATTCAGCAGGTATCGCGAAAAACCGATGTACCACCGCGCCTCGTCGGCAAACGGCCCAGAGTAGCTACGCACGGTGTCGAGTAGACTGCCGATTGCCTCGCGATAGCGGGTGCGGTTCCACTCGACCCAGCCGGCCAGGAAGGACGCCTCAGGCGCCCAGTGTGACTTGGGGTGAGCCTTGACCAGCGCCTTGTAGTTGGCAATGGCTTCGTCATCTTTGTCGGCTCGCGACAGCGCCCGGGCACCGTGAAACATGGCCTCGGCCTGGCGCTCGCCCTTGAGCCGGGTAGCGACGGTGAGGAGCTTGTCGGCGGCTCCTGGATAGTCGCGTCGGGTGCGGTAGATGCTCGTGCCGAGCCAGTATTCGATCTCGTCTCGTAGGGCGGGTCCAGCGTCGGGCGGGATGGTGCGGAGTTCTTCTACGGCATCGAACCAGCGATGGCCAGCGAGCAGGTTTTTGGCGCGGGCGATGCGCTCTGCGACCTCTAGCTTCACCGTCGAATCGAGCCCGTGTAGGCGCTGTTGCGCGGGGCCCGCCAGCGGATGCAGCGGCAGATCGATGTAGAGCTTGCGCCAATGCTCGCGGGCGTCGTTTTTTTTGCCCCCCCGCTCGGCGATCTCGCCCAAGCGAAAGCGCAGGACGGCGGTGTCGGTGTCGGTGCGGTTGGCGCTGAGCGCGGCCCGAAACAGGCTGCCCGCTTCCGTGTCTGATTTTCCATCGGGCGCCAGCTTCAGCAGACAGTCGCCCAGACGCACCCGGGCCAGCGCGACGAGCGGACTTTGACTGATCTTTTCCAGTTCGCGTAGGTGCTTGAGTGCGCTCTGCAACAGGCGACGATCGCCGGTTTCTTCGGCTTGTAGGAGCTCACTCTCGCCGAGTAGATAGAGCAGGTAGTCGCGGCTGCGCAGCGTCGCCAGCGCGCCCTTGTCGGCGAGACCGCCGAGCAGCTTGCGGGCAGAGCTGTAGTCGCCAGCCTGGTACGCGACGACCGCTCGGCGCGCAGTGTCTAGGGGGCCCTTGAGGGCCGGCGCAGCCCGACGCACCGTCCCTGCTCTCGCCGGAGCGATGCAGGAAAAGAGCAACAGACCGAGAAGGGAAGGAATGAAGACGCGAAGCCGGGACGCCACGGAACGATAGTTGCCTCTGGCGACTATCTTACGGTGACTGGCCGACGGCCGCCGAGACCAATCTGACAAACTCTGGCTCGCCGACGTTGCCAGCGATTGCGTAGCCAAGCTCCCGGTCACGGAAGACCGCCACCTGATAGCCGCTGGCTCGGTCGATGAAGACCTCGCGATTGCCGATCATGCGGCGATTCTGAGAGCGCAGGTGCAGACCCTGGGCATCGAAGACAAAGACCGAGATTTTGCGTCCACCCTGCTCGTACTGCAGCATGGCGGCGTCGCGATTGCCGAGGTTGCAGAGGCGCCCGCCTCGCAGTGAGGCCAGCGGCTCTAGGCGCAGAGCGGGTACCGCGAACGGAACCTTGCCGTCGAACCACATCTGCACTTGTTCCCGTCCGCCCGTGACTTCCAGCGGCAGGTTGCGCTGGTGCTTGACCAGCGAATCGTTGATCAGAGGCTCGACGGTCTGCACATAGCCCAGCACCAGAGCCAGCGCCGCTCCGATGGGTAACACCACGCTTACCAGCGTCGCAGCTAGGGGCCGAAAGCGCGCCCAGCGCTGCCGGCTGTCTTCGCGGTCCAGCGAGTGGGCTAGGCGCTGGCTCAGCACCGTGCTCGCTGGCTGCGCTAGGCTTTGACGAAGCTGCTGCTTTAGCTGACGCTGTTCGTTCACCAGCCCGCGGCAGGCCTGGCAGAGGGCGAGGTGGTTTTCGACCTCGCGGCGCTCTGGAGCGGCCAGCTCATCGTCGATGAAACAGCCCAGCTCGTGCTCAATCTCTGCGCAACGCATGGTTGGTTCTAGGAAGACTAGGCCTTGTTACCCGTGCCAGCAGCACGACGGGCCGCAGCGATGGGGATGACCTGTGCACCGGTGTCACCCGGTAGTTCTTTGATGATGCCGGCTCGGACGGCGTGCTCGCGCAGCGCGATCTGCAGCAGCTTGCGACCGCGGTGCAGACGGCTCATCACCGTACCGACGGGGCAGTCCATGATGTCGGCGATCTCGCGATAGGAAAACTCTTCGACATCACAGAGGACGACTGCCAAGCGGAACTCGTCTGGCAGCTCACCGAGTGCACGCTGAATGGCCGTTCCCATCAACGAGTAAGACAGCCGCTCCTCGGTATCCCGCGCGCTGCGCTTGGCATCGGCGGACATGACACCCGTTTCGCCGTCGCGCTGCATGGCCTGCGCGACGTTCGATTCCAGCACGCGGCGACGATACTTGTTGATGAAGGTGTTGGTGAGGATCTTGAACAGCCAAGCCTTGCACTGCGTCCCGGGCTCAAACTGCTCGAAAGACTTGTAGGCCGACAGGAGGGCGTCTTGCACCAGGTCTTCGGCGTCGCGCTCGTTGTGGGTCAGGCGCACCGCGGTACCAAAGAGCGCACCGGCATGTACCAGGGCGACTCGCTCAAATTCGGCCCGCCGATCCGTGACCTTTTTTCTGCTGCTGGCAAACATGTGCAGGAAAACTGCCTTGCCCCCGATTTTATTCCAAGCGAGGTGCTCGGCGTCGACGTTCTGGGTTTTTGCGGGACTGGTCCGAGGGGGACCTAGGGAAGGTTGCTAGGGGGGAGGTGGGCTAGCCAGCTGCTGAGGCGCCGTGGCACTTCTTGTACTTTTTGCCCGAGCCGCAGGGGCAGGGCTCGTTGCGGCCGGTCTTGCTCTCGTCGCGACGGGACGGCTGCTTGTTGCCCTTGGCAGGCAGCTCGCCTCCCTGTTGTTCGCTCTGGTCGTCGCGTGCCGCGTCGCGCGTGCTCTTTTCGTCTTCCGCGCCCGAGGTCGAACTGGAGGCGTGTTGCAGCAAGATCCGCCGCTGCTTGTGACGGAATTCCGGCAGCTTGGCTTCGGGGACGGCCTGCGCCGTCTGTGCCACTTCCTGACGATCGAGCCGCACGCGGAAGAGCTGCTGCGCCACGTTCTGCGAGATGCTGTCCATCATCTGCATGAACATGGAGTAGCCCTCTTTTTTGTACTCTTGCTTCGGGTCGCGCTGGCCATAGCCGCGCAGACCGATGCCTTCGCGCAGGCCATCCATGGCCTTGAGGTGATCGATCCACTGCTTGTCGATCTCCTCCAGCCAGAAGTGGCGAGCGAAGTACAGAAAAGCCATGCCCAGCTCTTCTTCGCGGGCTTGCGTGAATTTTTCGACCTGCTCCCAGATGTGGTCCGCAATCCCGGCTGGGTCTGGGTTACCGTCGCTAACCGACACCGTCAGGTTGAACTGCTCTTTCGCCGCGGCGACGAGCGCGTTCATGTCCCAGTCATCAGACGGACGATCTTCGGGGCAGTGCTCGACGACAAGCTTTTCGACAAGCTCGTAGGCTAGGTCGTACACCCGCTTGCGCTGCTGGATCATCGACACCGCGGTCTCGTGGATGACTCGATCGATCAGTTCCTTCTTGGACTCCGACGACTTCTCGAACTCGATCACCGAGCCGAAGCGGCGATACAGCTCGTGGGTCAGCGCCTGCGGGTCGCGCACCTTGCCGGATCCGGCGGTGGTGTCGGCCTTCTCCTCAGCGCTCGCCTCGGCCTCATCGTCGTCGTCCTGGTGGGTTTCGGGGCTGCCGCTCTCCAGGAAGTGGTTGACGATTGCCGACATGATCGGGCGCAGGCGCTTGCTGAGCCCGGCGTACTCTTCGCGTACGGCTTCTGCGGAAACGGCCTGTGGTGCGCTGCCCTCGTCGTCGCTGTCCTCGGCGCTTTTGGCGATGGTGGCGGGCATCTTGCCCTTGAGGATGTCTTCGACGTCGAACCCAGTCAGGCGCCCTTCAAGGATCTGGCGTCGCAGCGCGTAGATGCTCTTGCGCTGCTGGTTCATCACGTCGTCGTACTCAAGCAGATGCTTGCGGCTGTCGAAGTGGTGCGCTTCTACCTTGCGCTGCGCGTTCTCGATGGCTCGGTTGACCATCAGGTGCTCGATCGGCACGTCTTCTTCCATGCCGAGGCGTTCCATGAGACCGGTGATGCGCTCAGCGCCAAAGATGCGCAGCAGGTCGTCTTCCAGAGACAGGAAGAAGTGGCTCGACCCTGGATCGCCCTGACGACCGGCGCGGCCGCGGAGCTGGTTGTCGATGCGGCGCGACTCGTGGCGTTCGGTGCCGAGGATGTGCATACCACCGGCGGCGACGACCTTCTTCTTCTCTTCCTCCGTGGTTTTACGATGCTTGGCGAGTGTAGTCTTGTATTCGTCCGTAGTCTCGTCGCAGGCGCCGGGACGGCAGGCCATCTCTTCGCCGTAGATCTCGCTGCGAGCCATGAACTCGGCGTTGCCGCCAAGCAGGATGTCGGTGCCACGGCCGGCCATGTTGGTGGCGATGGTGACCGAACCCAGCCGCCCGGCTTGGGCGACGATGGCGGCTTCACGAGCGTGCTGTTTCGCGTTGAGCACGGTGTGCGGAATGTTTTTCTTGCGCAGCATCGCCGACAGCACTTCGCTCTTTTCGACCGAGACTGTGCCGACAAGGACCGGCTGGCCGCGACCATGACACTCGGCGATCTCGTCGATGACGGCGCGGAACTTGCCACGTTCGTTCTTGTAGACCAGGTCGGGCAGATCTTGGCGCACCATCGGCTGGTGCGTCGGGATGACCACGACGTCCAGCTTGTAGATCTTGTGGAACTCTTCCGCCTCGGTATCGGCGGTACCGGTCATGCCGCCGAGCTTTTTGTACAAGCGGAACAGGTTCTGGAACGAGATCGTCGCCAGCGTCTGCGTTTCTTCTTCAATCGTGACGTTTTCTTTGGCTTCGATCGCCTGGTGCAGGCCGTCTGACCAACGACGTCCCGGCATCAAGCGGCCAGTGAACTCGTCGACAATCACCACCTTGCCTTCTTGCACGACGTAGTTCACGTCGCGCTTGTACAGCGAGTGCGCTCGCAGCGCCTGCTGCACGTGGTGGTTGTACTCGATGTTCTTGGCGTCGTAGAGGTTGTGCAG
>DAORCZ010000185.1:0-10899 GCA_035345735.1 Pseudomonadota bacterium
AGACCTCGACGCATCCCAAGCAGACCGATGACTCGCAGTGCTCGACCTGCCACACCGCCGATGGCAGCGGGCTGGCGCCGATTGCGACCTCGCACGCCATCCTGACGCGGACCGCGGTGCGTGGGCTGTCGGTCAACACGCTGACGGTCAACGGAGCCTCTGGCGGCAATGGCGTGGTCAAAGTTGGCGATGTGCTGACCGTGCAGTTCAAGCTGCAGGATGCGGCGGGGAACACCATCCCCGACCTGAAGACCAACGCCGCGCTGTCAGCAACGGTCATCGTCGCTGGGCCGACCGACGATCGGCAGCGGATCTTTGCCTCGACCACCGTCACCAAGGCGGCGCTGACCTTTGATGGCACGACGTATTCGTATGCCCTGCCGGCCTTCCCCGCGAATGCGCAGACACCGCTCAACACCACGGGCCTGACGCCGCGCGTAAACCCCGCGGGCACCTATTCGGTGATGCTGTACGTCAACGAAAACCTGACGGTGGGTGGGCGCAGTGTGCGCGACGCAGGCCAGGCGCTGACCGACTTCAAGTTCGGTGCCGATCAGCCGATCCGCGGCCGCGAAGTGATCCTGCGCGGGGCCTGTCAGACCTGCCACGTCGATCTGCAGTTACACGGTGGTGGCAGGCGCGATGCGCAGGGCTGTTCGATGTGTCACACCGTCGGGGCGCTGGATCGCGCGGTCGGATCGCGCGGCACCGCCTGCACCATGAACAGCCAGTGCGGCGGCTTCAGCGCGGGCTTTGAGACCTGTCAGGACACCAACGCTGACTTGATGCCCGACACCTGCGTCATGACCGCCGATCCGACGCCGAATCAGACCATCGCCTTCAAGGTGATGATCCACGACATCCACTACGCCCGAAAGCGCGAGGGCTACGCCGAAAAGAACAACCTGGTGCTGCCGGGCAAGCTGGCGATCATCGGATTTAACAACAGCGTGAACGACTTCTCCGAAGTGCTGTTCCCGCAAGACGTTCGCAACTGCACCAAGTGTCACGCCGATAGCGGCGCCAGTTGTTCCGCCAGCACCCCCTGCGGCATCGGCCAAGAGTGCGTCGCCGGCAAGTGTCGCAACAACGCCTACAAGCAGCCCAGCACCCTGGTCTGCCTTAGCTGCCACGACAGCGCTGCGGCCACTGGCCACGCTGCGCTCATGACCTGGACCGACAAGATGGGCAACCCGGTCGAGACCTGCGAGGTCTGCCACGGCCCGGGCGCTGATTTTGCCGTCGAGCGCGTGCACAACATCAGCGCGCCCTACGTGCCGCCCTACACCCGAGAGTAAGGAGATCGCGATGTCGACGAATCGCCGCCTGAGCCTGTCCCCGATGAAGCTGATTTTGGCTGCCTGTGCGCTGTCTGCCCTGCCTGGATTTTTTGCGGGCTCGAAGGTGCTGGCGGCGGGAGCCAAAGATCCCAAGGCCGACCGCCTGTGGCGCGCCAAGTGTGCCAGCTGCCACGGTGAAGACGGCAAGGCCGGAACCGAGCAAGGCAAGAAGATGGGCATCCGCGACATGACCAGCGCGGCCTGGCAGAAGGAATTCAGCGACGCGCAGATCGATCAGGCGATCCAGAACGGCCTCAAGCGCAACAAGGACGGCAAGGCGCAAGAGATGGAGGCGTTTAAGGACAAGGTCCGCCCGGATCAGCTGCCGCTTCTGGTCGCCTACGTCCGCGCGCTGGCGCAGTAGGACAAGGCCGCGGGATCGGGCAGGCAGACGAGGGTGATCGAGCCATGACGCGAAGGAGCCCACAGCGTGTGCAGGCGCCTCTGTGGCCCGCGATTCACGATGGCCAGGCGCGGGGGCATCGCCAGTGCGGGCTGATGGTGCTCTCGCTTCTGCTGTGCGGCGTGGTGGCGGCCTGCGGTACGGCGCGCGAGCTTGCGCCGGGGAAAGGGGTGCGGGTGCACAGCCCCGGCATTCTGGATCCCAGCAACCGCGCCGAGTGGCACGGTGCGCTCTTGCGCGATGCGGGCTGGCAGTTTTCGTCGTGCACGGTCTGCCATGGCGCCGACTTCGCGGGTCGCGACGGTGCGCCCTCGTGCTTGAAGTGTCACGCGGCGGGCCCGACGAGCTGCGACACCTGTCACGGCTCGCAGCTAGGGGAGGCGCATCCGGCGCACGTGCGGGGCCTTAGTCAGGGACGCCCGATCGCGTGTGCCGCGTGCCATCCAACACCGCAGAGCTATCGCGATCCCGGCCACCTGTTCGAGGCCGATGGCAGCCTGCGCACGGCCCCGCTTCGCATCCAGTTCGGCGAGCTGGCGGGACTCTCGGCACCGCATGGCATTCGGTTGCCGGCGCCGGCTTTTTCCAGCCTCGATCGCGGCTGCGACAACATTTATTGCCATGGCGCTCCGTTCGGCGATGCGCAGGCACAGAACACCCGCCCGCTGTGGCGAGCCGCGCCCGAGCAAGCCGCTTGCGGTACCTGCCATGGCCTGCCGCCGGCCAGTCACGATCGCGCGCAGACGCACTGCGTTCGCTGCCACAACCGCACCGTCGATACCGGCAACAACCTGGTCCCCGGCGGGCTGCATCTCAACGGGCGCGTCGATGTCGGTGACGGCAGCGGCACCTGCTATGCCTGTCACGGATCGCCAGCCAGCATCGCACCGCCCAACGACATCGGCGGCAACCGCGAGGTCAGCGCGCTGGGGGTCGGCGTGCACCAGAGCCACCTGCAGGCCACGCATCGCCTGCGCGGCCCGATCGCCTGTGGCGACTGCCACATCGTGCCGTCGAGCGTGATGAGCCCGGGCCACATCGATCCGGTGCTGCCCGCGTCGGTCTTCCCGCGCTCGACGACCTTTGTCAGCATCGCCCAGGCCGATGGAGCGATGCCCGCTTGGGATCGTCAGAGCGGACGCTGCAGCCGGGTCTACTGCCATGGCGGGGGCACGGCGATGTCGGCGGATAGCGCGACCGGACTTTTGCAGTCACCGTCGTGGACGCAGCCTGGCCAAGCCTACTGCGGGTCGTGCCATGGCATCCCACCGCGCGATGCGGCGCACCTCCCAACGCTGCGCCTTTCAGACTGCGCGGGATGTCATCCAGCGACGATGGACGCGACGGGTACGCTGCTCGTCACCGGCTTCCCGGGGGCACAGACCAGCGCGCACATCAACGGAGTGGTCGATGTCCGCTAGCCCCGCCGGACCGATGCCGCGCCTCCCCTACCGATGCCGACTCGTCGTTGCCGGGCTGTGCGCGGTTGCCCTAGGCCCCGCGGCATCCGTGCGCGCCGATGTCCTGGACATGACGGTCGCGACGCTGCTGACCGGCCATGCCGATCCCCGTGATGGGCAGCTGCACACTGTCGTGCCGGTCTATGAATCGCTGAGCTTGAACGCGACTTTCGTCCGCCCCTACACCGATGGCATTCGCATCGTCTTTGCCGGCTGGGGCGGTCTTTTGTGGGACGTGCCCAGCAGCGCCAACTGGTCGGGCGATGTTGACCTGGGCTACGTCGAAGGCGGCTTTCTGCGCCGGCGGCTACAGCTACGCGCCGGACGTCAGCTGATCTTTGGTGGCGCCGCCCGCAATGCGCAGATCGATGGCGGCAGTGCCACGGTGCGCATCTATCGCGGCTTGCACCTGTCGGGCTATGGCGGCCTGCCGGTGACACCGCGCTTCGGGGTCAGTCGCGGCGATCTGATCTTCGGTGGCCGGCTCTTTTATCGTCACGCCATCGGCGCCGAGGTCGGCTTTTCGTTCAACCAGATCAACCAAGCTGGCCAGATCGCGCGGCAAGACGTCGCCATCGATGCGCACTACTCGCCGCATCCTAAGCTGGCGCTCAATGCCTATGCGCTGTTCGCCATTCCCGAGCGACGCTTCGCGGAGATCGACGTCTCGGCGATGTGGCTGCACAGCGGCAACTTCCAGATGTGGGCGGACTATCGCCGCACGGCGCCCGATCTGTTCCTGCCGCTGAATTCAGTGCTGGCCGTCTTTTCGCAAGAGACGCGCGACGAAGCGGGGGCCAATCTGTTTGTGCGTCCCAACCGTCGCCTGCGCGTCGTCGCGGACTATCACACGGTGCTGTATCCCGAGGGCGTCGGCCACCACGCCGGCAGCAAGCTGACCACGCTGCTCGGCCAGCGCGATCACACGAGCCTGAGCCTAGAGACCCGGCTGCGGCTCTTGCCGGACGATGGTTATCTGCAGCTGCGCGCCTATAGCTCGCATCGCTTGTCGCCGCAGTTTCTGACGACGCTGGGGGTGGACAGTTACTTCCTGCAGCGCGCGATCAACGGTCAGCCCTATTCGGTCACGGTTCACGCCAGCACGGCGTACGACTTTCCGCTGGGCTTTCGCCTGGTGCTGACCGGCATGACCGACGTCACGCCGTTCGTTGAGCGCCGCTTCGAATTCATCGCGCGACTGGCCTACAACGTCGTGCGTCGCTTCCACGAGGTGCGTCCATGAAACGCGACGCCATGTCCAACGACATCATCCCTCCATCGGGGGGAGCCCTGGCCCGATTCCGCCTGCGAGCCTACGGCTTTCTGCTCCTGCTGCTGCCTACGCTCAGCGCTTGCGCGGCGCTGTTTGCGTACACGCGCAGCAGCGACTCGATCAAGATTCCGCACAGCGTGCACGAGCGCGCCAAGGTCGGCTGCCTAAGCTGCCACGAAGAGATCTACGACGCGGGAAGCCTAGGCCCGAACTATCGCCCGCCGGAGCAGAAGTGCCTGGAGTGCCATCGCGAAAAGAAAGAGCGCGGCGAGTGCAGCTTCTGCCACACCGAAGTGCAAAAGGCCGGGCCGTATCCGCGCCGCGAGCCGACGATCGTGATGTCCCATGCCAGCCACATCGAGCGCGTCAAGGAAGACTGCTCGGTCTGTCACAAGTCGCTGCCGCAGATAAGTGGGCACGGCGCCGATGCGACGCGCGTCCCCAGCGAGCCACCACGCATGCAGGCCTGCCTGAGCTGCCATGAACACCAAGCGGACTACGACGCCGCGCGCTGTCAGAAGTGTCATCGCGATCTGGCGCGCTATCAGCTAAAGCCAGTCTCGGCCTTTTCGCACGAGGGCAACTTCGTCAAAGCTCATGCACGCATCGCGCGCGGAGCGACGGCCGGCTGTGCCCAGTGTCACGAGCAGACCTTCTGCGCCGACTGTCACGCCAGCACCGTGGCCACCAAGATTGAGATCAAGTTCCCCGAGCGCGTCGGCAGTGACTTCATCCATCGCAACGACTTCCTGGGCCGCCACGCCGTCGAGGCACGCCTGGATGCGGCGATGTGTCAGCGCTGCCACGGCCCCAGCTACTGCCAGGGCTGTCATGCGGCGCAGAGCCTGAGCGCTGCCGCCACCGACCCCCGCAGCCCGCACCCCCCGGGCTGGAGCATTCCCAATTCGCCGCAGTTCCACGGCACCGCGGCGCGGCGCGATATCGCTGCCTGCGCCTCGTGTCACGACCAGGGTCCCAACACCAGCTGCATTCGCTGTCACAAGGTCGGCGGCAGCGGCGGCAATCCCCACCCCATAAGCTGGCTGCAGCAGCACAGCCACGACGAGATCCACCGCAACTCGATGTGCCTGTACTGCCACCTGTAGTTGGCCCGGCCTCCCCAGACAGCGCGATGACCACCGCTGCGCCCGCGACTACCGCGCGGCGCTGGGATTTCTTGCCTCGCTCGGTGGACCACCGTACGCTGACCGCCCGGAGGCCAGAGCTTGAGCGCGATCTGCGGCTGGGTTGGTGACGTTGCATCCCCGCAAGAGACCATGGAGGCCATGCTCGCAGCGGTCGACTACCGCGGCGACACCTCGGATCACCTGCTGGGCGAAGGTATGGCGCTGGGATATCGCTTCTTCGCCGAGCGCGCCCATCGCTCGCCGGGGATTCATCGCGGACCGACGGGATGGTGTGCCTGCGCCGGAACGCTGGCCCCGGCCAAGGCGACCGAATCACCGGCCAGCCTACTTGCCGGACGACTGCTGCCGCTTTCCGCGGGGGCAGATCTTGCCGCTGCCCTGTCGGACCTGGATGGAGCCTTTGCGGCAGCGCTGTGGAATGCCGGGACGCGCAGCCTGAAGCTGCTTCGCGATCCGTTCGGCGTGCGCTCGCTCTACTACTTGCAGGTGCGGGGCACGCTGTATTTCGGCAGTGAGCTCAAGCAGCTTCTGGCCATCCCTGACCTCGACATTGCGCTCGACCATTCGGCGCTGCACAAGTACCTGACGTTTTCTTTTGTGCCGGGCGAAGCGGTGCCGCTGGCCGGCGTACGACGACTGCTGCCGGGCCACGTCCTTACCTATGAGCGCGGCGAGGTAAAGACCACGCCCTACTTCACGCTGGTCGAGGCCTTGGCCGAGCACTCTGCCGACGACAACGAGCGCCAAGCCGAGGCCGTACGCAGCTTGCGTCGCCTAGGTCGCGAGGCCGTCGCGCGTCGCCTGTCCGGTGAGTCCGAGGTGGGTCTGTATCTTTCGGGCGGCATCGATAGCTCAGCCATCGGCTACTGGCTGTCCGACTGTGGCGTCCGCGTGCAGGCCCTAAGCCTCGACTTCGGCGAGCACAGCGTCGAGCGCGAGCAGGCCGCTGAGGTGGCCAAGAGCTTAGGCCTGCAGTTTCAGCTGATCCGCGTTGGTGGCCAGGAAATCGCCAAGGTCTTCGATGACCTCGTCTACCGCCTGGACCTGCCGTTTGGCGACGCCGTCACCGGACCGCAGTACCTGCTCGGGCAAGCGGCGCAGAAGGCCGGGCTGCGCGTCATCTTCAACGGCGAGGGAGGCGATCAGCTGTTTGGCGGCTGGACGACCAAGCCGATGATCGCCGCTGCGCTTTTCGCCGGCATCGTGCGTGAAGCCTCGCCGGAAGAGCTGTATCTGCAGTCCTACCATCGCTTCTACGGGCTGGAGGATGCGCTGTACACGCCCGCGTTCGCCGCTCAGCTAGGCAGCCCGGGTCAAAGGCGGGCGCTGCTGGCGCCGTACCTGGGCAATCCGCAGGTCGGCAGCTTCCTTAACCGCGTGCGGCTGGCCGACATCGCGCTCAAAGGTTCGCAGAACATCCTGCCGCGCGCTGAGCGCATGTGCAGCGCCTTCGGTCTGGATATTCGCACGCCGCTTTTTGATCGCCGCTTGGCCGACTTTTCGTTCGCTATTCCGCCGCACCTGAAGCTGCACGGCGCCTGCGAAAAGTATGTGCTGAAGCTGGCCATGCAGGGCCGCCTGCCAGAGGACATCGTCTGGCGTCCGAAGTCGGGCATGAGCGTGCCGATGACCGACTGGGTACAGGGGCCGCTGCGACCGATCATCGATGACCTTTTGTCCCCGGCAGCCATCGCGCGGCGCGGGCTGTTTCGCCCGGAATACATCGATCGCCTGCGACAAGGTCAGGACGAACCGGCAGAGACGCGCCGACGCCGCATCGGCGAGAAGCTGTGGGCGCTGGCCATGCTGGAAGCCTGGCTGCGGCGCTTCTACGACCGCCGCGCGCCGCGGCTGGGAGGCTCGCGATGAAGTGCATTCACTGCCAGCTCGACTCGAAAAAAAACGAGCGAATCGGCGGCCTGTGTCCCGGCTGCCAGAAGCCGTTCGCCTTTGATCCGACGACCGGTCACCCCACCGATGCAGGGTTTCAGGCGGCCATCGATCGCGTCTCGGGTCAGGGGCGGGTGCGCTTCACCGCCGACAACCTCTACTTCGAACTGGCCCGCAGCCGCTTTGGCCAACGCAAAGGGGCTGGCTGCGCGATGCTGATTGTGGGCATAGGGTCGGTGTTCCTGGGCGTCGCCGTGACCCCGCTTCTGTTCCTGGTGGGCCTGCCGGTTCTGCTCGGCGTGTACCTGATCCATCGTCAAGCGCAGCAGCGCGTCCAGCTCTCGCCGCTGTCCTTCCAGACCTTCCTGGGTCTATGGAAGGGCGCGCATGGTGCCCCGGCTGGACTCATCGAGCCGCGGGCTGCTCTGCCGACGCCCGCCACGATCTCGGCCATGCAGAGCGAGCTTGAGCACTACTCGTTCGATCGGGCGGTGATCTGCGATCGGCGCGAGACCGTCGATCTGCTGCTGGCCAACAACTTTCACTTCGAAAACAACTGCGCGGTGCTGTCGATCGGCGGCTATCCCGAGTCGGTGTTCGACATCGTCCGCCGCATGCTCAAGCGCAACCCCAAGCTGCACATCTTTGCTCTGCACGATGCGACGCTGGAAGGCTGCGCCATGGCACACAAGCTGGCCCACAGCCCGGACTGGTTCTTGGGCCAGGGCCCAATCTTCGACGTCGGTCTGCGCCCCGCCCACGCCGAGAGCTTCAAAGGTCTGTGGCAAGAAGCCGGCCCCGATGATCAGAGCGCACTCTGCCCCGACGGAGTCACCGCCGAGGAGTACGCCTGGCTGCAGAAGAACCGACTGTCCCTGGCAGCGGTCCGTCCCGAGCAGGTCATCAAGCGCCTGTTCCGCGCCATCAGCGAGCGCAAGACCGACAGCGTGGCCCTGACCAAGAGCAGCGATTACGGGCACATCAACCACGTCGATACCGTCATCTTCAGCACGGACGCCACCTCCTCGGATGGGGGGGGCGACAACTTCGGCTAGCCGATGACCCAGCCCACGCCGTCGCCCGTCCCACCGCTGCAAGCCGCCGATGCCACCATCGGTCAGCCACCGCCGCTCTTGGTGCGTGCACAGCCTGGAGCGCCCCTGGGAAGTGACGCGGTGCGCGTACGTCCGCACGGTCGCATCGGCGGCGCCACCGGAAAGGACGCAGCGCTGCGCGGGTCGAGATTGCTCACGGCACTTGGGCCCGCCGCGCGGCTCTTACGAGCCGACGACCTGGCCGGGCTGCGACTTTTGGCCGACTGGGACGCGTGTGTCATCGAGGACCGCAGAGTCGACGAGCTATCGACCTGGCGCGACCTTGTGGATCGCGACCGTCTGGCCGAGGTGCAGGGTGCATTTGCGCTGGCCTGGATCGATCGCCAAGGCCAGCTGTGTCTGGCGCGCGATGCCATCGGCCACCGCAGCCTGTACTACGCGATCGTCGGCGACGGGGTGATCTTCGCGTCGACGATTCATGCCGTGCTGGCCGCGCTCGATGGCCCGGCGCAGCTGCACCTGCCGGCCCTGTCGCGCTTCCTGTCCTGCGCCTACGTGCCCGGGCAGCAGACGCTGGCTGCCGGCATCTGCAAAGTCCTGCCGGGAGAGATCCTGCGTTTCTCGGGCACGCAGCCCACGTCGCATCCATTTTTCCGCTTGCCGCCGGAGCCCGATCCAGCCGAAGTGCTCGACGAGGACACGCTGCGCCAGCGCTTGCGCAGCACGCTGGAAGAGACCGTCTCGGCCTTGCTGCCCGCCGATCCCGACGAGCTGGTGGGCGCGACGCTATCGGGTGGGATCGACTCCAGCTTGGTGGTCGCGCTCGCGGCACGACAGCGACGAAAGCCGCTGCAGACCTTCGCGCTGTCGTTTGGTCCCGAGTACAAAAATGAGCTGCCGTTTAGCTCGCTCTTGGCAGCGCACTGCGGCACGCAGCACCGCATCATCGAGCTCTCGCCGCGCGTCGTGCTCGCACATATCGATCAGGCCATCGCGCGGCTCAGCGATCCCAATGGCGATCCACTGACCGTGCCCAACGCGCTGTGCTTTCGCGAGGCGTCCGCGCACGTTGGCGTCGTCTTCAACGGCGAAGGCGGCGATCCCTGCTTCGGCGGTCCCAAGAACGTACCGATGCTGCTCGCCGAGCTGCTCGGCGACGGGGGCGAGGGGCTGGGCGGCGAGGCCATGGCCCGCGCGCAGAGCTACCTCCGTGCCCACCAGAAGTGCTCCGATGAGCTGCGCGATCTGCTGCGACCTGAGGCCTTCGCGGCCTGCGGTCTCGCCGATCTGCAGACTGAAGTCGCCGCGCACTGGGCCGATACTCGCTGGTCCAGCTTCGTCGGCAAGCTGATGGCGCTCAACGTGGCGTGGAAGGGCGCGTACCACATCCTGCCCAAGGTCGATGAGCTCTCGGCGCCCTTTGGCGTGCTGCCGCGTTCCCCGCTTTTTGACCGCCGCGTGGTTGAGCTGGCCTTCGCCATCCCTGCGTCGCTGAAACTGCGGGGCAGCGTCGAAAAGTACCTATTGAAAGCAGCCGTGGCGGACATCGTGCCCGCCGCCATTGTCGAGCGCGAAAAGAGCGGCATGCTGGTGCCGGTGGAGGGCTGGTTTTCCGGTCCGCTCCTGCCGTATGCACGTGAGCGGCTGCTGGACGGTCTCCGCCCCCTTGGCCTGTTCCAGCCCGAGTATCTGGAGCGCCTGGTGGACGGAAAGCTGCCGGGGCTGCGTCCGCGCCGCGGCGTCAAAATCTGGCTGCTTTTGACGCTGGAGTCCTGGCTGCGGCAGGTGCTGCGCGCCGACGCGGGGTCACCGCGGACAGACTCGCCGGATGATAGGATGGAGCTCATGCCAAGCTCCGCGCCGAAGAGCAGCGATGCCCAAGTCCTCAAGCGCGCTATCCAGCTAGCTGAGCGCGACCGCGATCGCAGCGATGCCTTGCTGCAAAAGCAGGTGCTGTCCGAAGCGGCGGAAGAGCTCGGCGTTCCCGCTCACTACGTCGAGCAGGCCGCCACGCAGCTAGAGCGCGAGCGGACGCAGGCGCTGGCGACCCGCCGCCGCGTGCTGCTCGTGGGCACGGGGGCTGCAGTCGCTCTCCTCGCGGTGCTGGGGGTGCGGTCGCTCCTGCAGGCACCGCCTCCTGTCGACTATTCGATGGCGGCGGCAAGTGGGCACTTTGCCTTGCACAAGAACGCCGAGACCCAGGCCACTCTGCGCTTTGAAGAGAGCGCCGGCCGGCAGGCGGCGGTGGTGCGCGTCGAGCACTTCGCTCCGTCGGCCAGCGATGGCAAGTTCTACGTCAACCTCGACGCCAGCGAGTCGCTGCCGACGGT
>DAORCZ010000186.1:0-6516 GCA_035345735.1 Pseudomonadota bacterium
GCTGATCGGGACCCAGCAGGGCGTTGCTGCCATAGCCTTCACCGTGGCAATGCGCGCGAGCACGTTGTCGCTCGCGGGCGCCGACAACGCGGCGGCGTATCGTCTCTGATGGCTCGCCTATGCGGTCGGTGTTGAGCAGCGTGCGGTAGTCAACATGCGGTACTTCGACGTGTAGATCGAAGCGGTCGAGGAGAGGACCGCTCAGACGTGCCAGGTAACGACAGACCATGCCCAGGTCACATGTACAGCTGCGCAGAGCTGAGCCGCGGAAGCCGCAGGGACAGGGATTGAAGGCTGCGACCAGGGAAAACGATGCGGGATAGGTAATGGCGCAACGAGCGCGGGCGATGTGGATCTGCCGATCTTCTAGAGGCTGGCGAAGAGCCTCTAGCGCTGCTCGCGAAAACTCGGGGAGCTCGTCTAGAAAGAGGACCCCGTGGTGGGCCAAGCTAATCTCCCCCGGACGCGGGAACGGGCCACCACCAATTAGCCCAACGACGGAGATGTCGTGATGTGGCGAGCGGAAGGGCCGGGTATAAAGCAGCTCAGGCTCTTTGAGCAGGCCAGCGGCGGAATAGATCGAAGTCACCTGGATGGCCTCACTCTCGGTGAGAGGAGGCAAGATGCTCGGCAGACGACGCGCCAGCATGCTCTTGCCGCTGCCCGGCGGCCCCATGAAGAGCAGGTTGTGACCACCCGCCGCCGCGATCTCCAGGGCACGCTTGGGCTGCTCGTTACCGCGTACTTCGGCGAGGTCGACGTCCATCGCCGGCGCGGGCAGGGCCGAAGACGAGCGGGCCGGCACGCGCGGCAAGGCCTCGCCGGCTTGCAAGGTTTCCACAAGCTGACGGAGCGACGAGACGCAGTAGATCGGCTGCTCCCGTACAACCGCAGCCTCGCTGGCGCAGCTCTCTGGCAAGACCAAGCCGCGGTAGCCAGCCCGGCGCGCCAGGAGCGCTACCGGCAAGCTACCGGCGACCCGCCGTACCCCGCCATCAAAACCCAGCTCGCCGAGCCAGACGTAGCCATCGAGGACCTCGGCAGGAAGGACTTCGAACGCAACGAGCATCGCGAGGGCGATCGGCAGATCGTAGGCTGCACCGTCTTTGCGAATGTCGGCAGGGGCGAGGTTGACATTGACGCGACGGGGCGGCAGAGCGAACCCGGCATTCTCAAGCGCCGCCCGGACCCGGACAGCGCCCTCTTTCACGGCGCTGTCCGGCAAGCCGACGACGTTGTACTGCGGTAGGCCGTTGCTGACATCGACCTCGATCAGTACGGAGTAGGCGTCGATGCCAAGGACCCCTGCCGAATGCGCTTTGCCGAGCACTCGGCGAGCACTTTGCAGGCCCCATGCCAGATGGCTCAGCGACGGACTGCGTGACCTTTGCTGGGTCCGTGTGCCCGGAGGCCGGACACCCCGTCCGCGAGGCGGACAGATCTAGGCAGGCTGTCCGCGATTCGGACAGCAAGACTTGTGGGCGCTGGCGAGTACCATGGAGACGTCGTGAGTCTGCGAACCCAGGCAAGGAGTGCTGTATGACCCCCCGTCGTTGGCGACGAAGCAGCCAGACCCTATCGAGTCTTTGGCTGACCTGTCTCGTCGCTGCGCTTTCGCTTACAAGCGCAAGCTGCGCCTCGTGGATGCAGCGAATACGGGACTACGGCCGTAGCGCGGCGGCCGGAGTGGGCGACGAGATGCCCAAAATGAAGGAACCGCTAAAGAAGATCCTGCGCGAGACGCTGCTCGAAGATGACACGATCAAGCAAGTGGCGGCCCGGGCCTCGGAAGGGGCCTTCGATGCGATTGGCAAAAAGCTGGCGGATGCCGAAGTGCAGCGACGGCTCGATGGCATCGTCTCACACGTCATCGGAACCTTGGAACAGCGGGGTTCCGAAGCGACGCGCAACCTGCTGCGAAGCGCGGGCCCTGAGCTACGCGAAGCGCTGCGCAGTGCGGTTTCTGAAACCGTGACGGCAGCCGGCGGAGCGCTCAAAGAGTCGCTGGAAAAAGATCTGACCAAGGCGTCGCAGCAGCTTGCGAGGTCGACTGCCGAGGCACTGACCACCGCGCTGCTTCAAGCACTGGACGGACCACTCGGCAAGCGGCTGGAACAGAGTGCCGGGCAAATGGCGCAGCAGATGGTTGGACAGGCGACGGGCGCGCTGCGCGATCCAAACAGCAAAGCGGCCATCTCTGAGTTTACGGAGAGCGCGATGCGCGGTGCGGTGCGAGGCACACGTGAGGCTGTAAATGAGGGCCTGCCCAATCGTCTGCAGACCGCGCTGATCGCCGGCATCGTGGTGCTGGGCTCGCTGATGGCGGTGGCGACGATCGGCCTGCTCTTTCTGTGGAGCCGATACCGGCTGTCCACGAAGTCACTGGCCATCATCGCCGAGAAGATCAACCAGCATGACGCGCAAGAGCTCAAACAAGCGATCCACAAGAGTGCGACTGACAACTACGTCGGTCCGTGGTTGAGCACGTTTCTTAAGGCCCGCGGACTGTGAACGCGCCTCTCGTCGCCCGCAACATGGCGAGGCACCGCCTGCCTATGCTAAGAGTGTCTAGATTCATGCGGCTTACTCTTTGCTTGGAGCATACGTGGCCATGACGGGAGATCAGCTTCCCGAAAAGCATCTGGTCCTCCTTGAGCTGCTCAAGGAGGCCTGGGTGTACGTTCATCTCGACCCTCGGCGAGAGGGGGTGGCTCTCCCCGACTTTCTGCGCGACCAGCCTCGCTTGGTCCTTCAGTACGGCTACAACATGCCGGTGCCGATGCACGATCTCACGGTCGATGAAAAAGGCATTGGCGCGACGCTGTCGTTCCGCCGTACGCCGTATCCGACGTTCATTCCCTGGTCGGCGGTCTTTGCCATGACCGATGGCGAAAAGCACGGCATGGTCTGGCCGGCCGATGTCCCCGCCGATCTCCAGCTCGAAGCTCGCGACGGCGCACCGCCGAAGCCGGAAGCCCCCTCCCCCCCTCCAACGCCCGCGGCCAAGCCCGCCAAGAAACCGCGGCCGAGCCATTTGAAGCTCGTCGATTGATCTGCACTGATTAACCATCCGCACAACTTTCCAGAAGTGAGGTAGCAATGCGTGCCCCCGCGCACTCATGGTCCCCGAAATCTCTCGCCTTCGCGCTGGGTCTAGCGACGGCGATGAATCGCGCCGATGCGGCTGAGCCGACGGCAGCGCAAGTAGCCACCACCACGCCCCCGGTTGTCGAAGACGATCCCGGCGCCGGCCAGAAGGCCCTGAGCCTCCTCGATGCGCTGGAGATGGCGAGCAAAAACAACCGCGACCTGCAGGCTGCCCGCGTGCGCCTGCGCGCCTCGTACAGCGACGTCGAGCGAGCCATGGCGGCTCTGCTGCCGACCCTGAACCTGCAAGGCAAGATGACCATCAATGAGCCGGTCGTCTCGCTGAGCCTGGACCAGAGTGCGTCGGTCTTCAATACGGCGGTGCAGAGCGCCCAGATCCTGGACCTGCAGGCGACAACCGGAACGGCAGGAATGCCCGGCGCCGCGACGAATTCGGTGTACTCGCTGGTCTGCAACAACGCCACCCAGTACTCGGAAACCATTCAGACCATCTGTGCCAATCGCGGCAAGCAGGTCAGTCCAGCCGAGGCAGAGAAGCAGCTTCATGACGCACTGACGGGCAGCAACATCAAGGCCGACATCGTGCCACGCCTGCAGGTGGATGCGATCCTGGCGGCGAACATCCCGCTCATCGCACCCGCTGCGTATCCGGCGCTCAAAGGGGCGCGCCTGAACTATCAAGCGCAGGAGAAGCAGCTGGCGGTCACCGCGACGCAGATCCTGCAGTCGGTGGCTGTGGCCTACTACGCCGCTGCCGGCAATGACGAGCTGGTGAACGCGCGCCGGCACGCCATCGAGGTCGCACAGAAGACGCTCGACAACGAAAAGGTGCGCTATGGCGCCGGTGTCGTAAACCGCGTCTCAGTGACACGCGCCGAGCTGGCGTTGATTCAGGCCGAGCAGCGAATGCGCGAAGCGCTCGATAATCGTGCCGCAGCCTATCGCACGCTGGCGACGCTGCTGCGGGTCTCGCCGGGCTCGTTCAAGGTTGTGCCGCCACCTCCGCCGACGGAGGGTCAGATCGAAAGTGCTGATAGCCTGGTCTCGCAGGCTCTAGAGCGTCGCCCGGAGCTCCTCGCCAGCCAGCTCTCGCAGCGGGCTCTGGGACAGCAGTCGTTCTCGCAGCTCTTGCGCTGGGCACCATCGCTCTCGCTGTTTGGCAATCTTCGCCTGACCAACGCCACGGGCTTCGCCGGCCGGATCGATAGCTACGCCATGGGTCTACAGCTTGACTGGCTGATCTTCGATGGCTTCGCGCGCGATGCGCAGCGGCATGCCCTCGACGCCCAGCGGCGCGATGCCGAGATCCGCATGGAGCAGCTGCGAGAAACCATCAGCGATGAAGTCATCAGTGGCCGTCGCAACGTCGAGACCCGCAAGCGCGGGCTGGTCACGGCCGAGCGCTCGGTGCAGATGGCACGCGAGACGCTGGATCTGGTGCGAACCCAGTACCAAGCGGGAACGGCGACGCAGCTTGATCTGCTCAACGCGCAGGACACGCTGATCCAAGCGGAAGTGGGCGTTGCGCAGGCGCGGTTCGATCTATCGCTTGCCGTGCTGAACCTACGCCGCTTGACCGGCGAGTCGCTGAGCTAGTTCCCCGAGCCGGCAGGAGGGGCCGGCTCACCCGCGGGCCTAGCGTCCCTTCTGCAGCTTAAGCAGGTTGGGACGCGCCGGGTTCACCCAGCTGTGATCCCACAGGTCATACAAGTGACCGAGCAGCGCTTCCCACTGCGCCCGCGTCCTCGTCGAAGGGAATGGCTCGGGCGGTAGCGGCTTCTCAGAGCTGTAGACGATCTCGATGCGGTTCCCCTCGACGATCTTGCCCAGGCGGAAGACCTTCCAGGTGTGATTGTTGCTCGGGTCAATGCGCACGAGCGCGCCCGGCGCCTCGAAGGACTGATTGACGAGGTGGCGGCGAATGGCGCGCACGTCGTCGGTGTTGGCCGAGCGCACGGCCTGCGCCCAGAGGTAGACGCCGAAGTACGCCGCCTCCATGGGATCGCTGATGCCGCGGTGGTCGCCATACTTCTGCTTGAAGCGACGCACGAAGTCGCGGTTCTCGGCTCGCTCGATGGACTCGAAGTAGTTCCAGGCCAGGTAGTCGCCCACCATGTCGATGCCCGCGAACTGACCCAGCTCGTTCTCACCGACGCTAAACGAGATGGTTGGCAGATCCTTGGCAAAGACTCCAGCCGCGCGAAGCTCGCGGAAAAAAGCGAGGTTCGAGTCGCCGTTGATGATGTTGAAGATCACATCCGGCTTGGCTTTGATGATCTGCTTGATGATGGGCTGGAAGTTGGTCTCGGAGAGCAGGACGAACTTCTCGCCCACCACGGCTGCTTGATTGGCGGTCAGCGAGTCCTTGAGTAGCTCATTGGACATGTGCCCAAGCAGGCCATCCGCGCCGATGAAGAAGATGCGTCGCTTGCCCAGCTTCTCGATCGCCCAGCGCGCTGCCGGCAGCACCTGCTGGTTTGGCGTCGCGCCGTTGTAAACGATGTTCTGCGAGTCTTCCATGCCCTCGTCGCGCGATGGAAACACCAGCAGGTGATCGTATTTCTCGACGACCGGCTTCATCTCTTTGCGATTGGAAGGCGTCCAGCCGCCAAAGATGGTGACGACTTTTTCTTGCGTGATCAGCCGCTCGGCTTCGCGAGCAAAGACGTTGTTGTCCGACCGACCATCGACGACCAGGGCTTCGATCTTGCGACCGATTACACCGCCGGCGGCGTTGATTTCCTCGATGGCCATCAGCGTCGCATCGACGATGGGAGCGGCGCTAAAGGCCATGGTGCCGGAGCGCGAGTTCAGCACACCGACGCGAATGGGTGGTTGCGGCGGCGGAGTTGCCGGCTGCTGTAGCGGTGGCGGGACGAGCTGCCCGGTCACTGTGTTCTCGGGCGGTCGCAGGATACGCCAGACCACCAAGGCCAGCGTCAGCAGCGCCGCCGCCAGACCGAGCGCGCCCAAGATGAGCGGCAGCCGCGAGGGCTGCAGGATCTGCGACTGCGCCGGCTTCGCCGAGGTGGTCGAGGGAGCCGAATTGGGCTGCGGTGTCGCGCTAGGAAGCGGCGTGTTCGATGGTGGCGTGCCGCCCAGTGGGTGCCGGACGGCCGTCGCACCGGTCCCCATGCTGACGCTGTTCTTGGGCTGCATCGTGCTGATGCTGGGCAGCGAGGGACCGCGCATGAAGGGCCGCGCCCGCATGTTGTGCATCGACGGCTCGTGCGGCACCAAGAAGCTGTAGGCTCGTCGCGGTGCCTCGTGCAGGATGCCCTCCAGCGCCTGCCGCATCTCTTCGGCCGTCTGGTAGCGCTCCTCCGGCGCTTTCGACATCGCCCGCATCAGAACCTGCACCACCGACTCGGGGATCTCGGGGACGATGTCCCGCGGATCGGGGGTTGG